>JAVCCC010000008.1 GCA_030765785.1 Candidatus Aceula lacicola
CCCCAATTCTTCCAACTGCTCCCAGCGTTCAAAGACAACAAGAAGTTCATCTTCAACCTCCTCTAGCTTTGCTTTAGTTTGAGCAATTTCCGTAGCTTCTTTTTTATAAAAATCACCATCCGCTAAAAGGACATAAAGCTCCTCTCGCGTGGCTTCAAGCTTTTCGATCTTCGCCACTAAAGATTCCAACTCACGCTTCTCTTTAAAAGAGCGCTTGCGAGGGGCAGCAGATTTATTCTCCTTCACGATCAATTTCTTTTTACCTTTGGGCTTACCTGCTACCGCAACAGGTTGACGCTGTCTCAACCAATCGTCATATCCACCGGGGTACTCATAAATCTCCCCTTCACCTTCAACAACAATCGTTGATGTGACGACATTGTTTAAGAAAACACGATCATGGCTTACCAGAATCAATGTGCCGGAATACTCCATCAAAAGTTCTTCAAGCAGTTCCTGAGTTTCAATATCCAAATCATTGGTAGGCTCATCCATCACCAAAAAATTAGATGGCTTCGTAAACAGGCGTGCTAAAAAGATACGGTTACGCTCACCGCCTGAAAGGACTTTAATCGGTGTTCGCGCCCTGTCAGGAGTAAATAAAAAATCCTGCAAATAACTAATAGCATGCCGCGGCTTTCCATTGATCGTCAGCATATCTCCGCCTTGAGCGACATTCTCAATCACCGTCTTTTCTTCATCTAATTGCTCCCGCAATTGATCATAATAAAGCACTTCTAAATTTGTACCCAAACGGACAACGCCGTCGTCCGGCTTCAATTGACCTAAAAGAATGCGCAGTAATGTTGTTTTACCGCTGCCATTAGCGCCGATCACGCCTATTTTATCTCCACGCATTATTTTGGTCGAAAAATCACGAACGATGCAGTCATCTCCATAGCTAAAATTTAAATGCTCAGCCTTAACAACCAAGCGTCCAGAATTCCCTGTTTCCTGCGCCTGAATGCGCGCCTGACCAATTACCTCGCGCTGAGCTTTTTTCTCCTCACGTAAACATTCAAGCGCGCGAACACGCCCTTCATTACGCGTACGTCTTGCCTTGATGCCTTTACGGATCCACACTTCTTCCTCGGCCAACTTCTTATCAAAAACAGCTCGTTGGGCTACCTCAGATTCTAGCGCTGCTTGTTTACGCTTTAGAAATGTTTGATAATCACATGACCAATTGAAAATTTTACCCCGATCAAGTTCCATAATTCTAGTAGATAAATTCATCATAAACTGACGATCATGCGTTACAAAAAATAAGGTCCCCGAATAATCTTTTAAAAACCCTTCCAGCCAGTCAATCGTTTCGATATCTAAATGATTAGTAGGTTCATCAAGAAGTAAAATCTCCGGCTTAATGACCAGCGCTTTAGCCAAAAGAACCCTACGCTTTTGCCCTCCTGATAAAGTCTCAAAATCCGCCTCTCCATTTAATTTCATATGAGAAAGCACATTCTCAACTTGAGAATCCAGATCCCAGCTGTTTGAATGATCAATTTCAGCCTGCAAGCGATCAAGTTCACGCATCAGTTGTGCAGAATGATTAGTGTGCATGCGATGAAGAACGTGATGATAATCACTTAAGGTCTTGGCGCGATCTCCCAAACCTTCAAATACAATATCAAACACCATTCCTTTAATGCCGGAAGGAACTTCCTGCGGCAAATGTGTAACCTTAACACCTTTTTGATAAATAATCTTACCACCAGTTACACCGATCTGGCCAGCCATCACTTTCATCAACGTTGTTTTACCAACGCCATTACGGCCAAGCAATGCAACCCGCTCACCCGGTTCTAGCTGCAAACTTACCTGATCAAATAATAACGGTCCGCCTAATGCGAGCGAAATTTCCTGTAAACTAATTAACGCCATGATTTCCTTTGTTTATACCTTAAGCTTTGCCAACTTTAAATTTTTTCCCTTTGATTTTAGCCGCGCTCAAACATTTAATGGCCATATCGATCTTATCGTTAGCAATGGCCACATAACTATTCACTTCAAAAATATGGATCTTTCCAACTTCTTCGCCTTTAAGTCCCGCCTCTTTGGTCAAAGCGCCTAAAATATCGCCGGGACGTATATTATTTTTTCGGCCACCGCTAATATACATCGTTGACATTAATGAATGTAATTCCGTCGGCTTAAACTCTTGAAGCTCTTCCAATTTAATGATCGAACATTCCATTTTTAAATAATTACCGATCGTATCAAGCATAGCCTTCTCTTTATTAGCATACAGACTAAGCGCTAACCCTTTTTTGCCTGCGCGTCCTGTGCGCCCAATACGATGAACATAAAGTTCATGATTGCGCGGTAAATCGTAATTAATAACCGCACTCACATCTTTCACATCAATTCCTCGAGAAGCCAGATCAGTCGCGACCAAAATACGACAACTTTTATTATCAAACTTCGTTAGCGTTAGCGTCCTATCCTGCTGCTCCAAATCCGAATGGATCTGCAACGAATCCATTCTTAATGAACGCAAAAACTTTGCCACTTTATTACAGGTCACTCGGCTGTTACAAAAAATAATACAGGAATCTGGATTATAATGTCCCAACACACGAAGCAGCGCCGCGTTCTTTTCTTCGGCAACTTTAAAAAATAATTGCTCAACAGTGCTCATCTGATGCTGTGAATCGATCGTCACCTGCACGGCATCTTCCTGCAAATTAGCGCTCAATGTTTTAATGCCATTAGGCAGCGTCGCTGAGAACAGCATCGTTTGACGATCGATCGGAGTGAATGACGCAATGTGATCTATTTCATCGATCGTTCCCATTTCAAGCAAGCGATCAGCTTCATCTAATACCAGTATCTTAATGTCAGACATAACTAGCATTCCCTTGCTCAACAGTTTTGTAATACGCCCTGGCGTCCCGACAATAATGTGAATACCCTGCTTCAACGACTTAATTTTATGTCGTTCTTCTGTTCCCCCCGATAATGTTAAAACTTTGATGTTGCTGGTGAACCTTGCCAAACGGCGCGTCTCATTAGCCACCTGTTCCGCCAATTCACGCGTCGGAACGATCACAAGCGCCTGAGGATTGCTGTTGGTAACATCTAATTTAGCCAAAATGCCCAATGCAAATGCTGCTGTTTTACCGCTGCCGGTATTCGCTTGACCAATAAAATCCTTCCCGCTTAAAATATCTGGCAAACCTTTTTCCTGAATAGGCGTCATTTCTACATATTCCAACGTCTTTAAATTATCAAGTATTGGCTTACTCAAACCTATATTTTTAAAATCTTTTGATGACTCACTCATTCTCTTTTTCCTTTTTTGCGGCTGCGGCACGCGCCTTATCTTTTTTGCTCATGCGCAACCCTTTGACAGGGGCATTGCCTTTTGCTTTCGGCAGCGGCTTCCCCGTTAATTCAAACCCCTTAATAAATTCTCTCGGTAAGCGCATCCGCGTGCGCCTTTCAATTAATTTAAAATGCGCCTGACCTTCATGTCCAACAAAAGTTACTGCCGTTCCTTTTTCTCCGGCTCGTGCAGTGCGGCCAATGCGATGAATATAATCATCCGGCGAACGTGGAAGGTCATAATTAACAACATAGGGAAGTTTGTCGATATCGATCCCGCGCGCGGCTAGATCAGTCGCGACCAGGGCATTAATATTTTTTTTCTTAAAGTCCGCTAGCACATCGGTTCGCTGCGCTTGAGTTAATCCGCCATGAAAAGCTTCTGCGCGAATATTTGCCTTATTAAGTTTGGAAACCATAATATCCGCGTCTCTTGATCTTGCGACAAAAATCAAAACATGCTCCCATTTTTCTTCTTGAATCAAATGACGTAACAATGGTCCTCTGTTAGTATGATTGACTTCAATGACCCGCTGATGAATAGAATCAACGGTTGGAGTAGCATCTTCTATTTTGATCTCGACAGATTTCGGCATAAAATGCTGCACCAATGCCTTAACCTTTTCATTGATCGTCGCAGAAAATAATAAATTCTGCCGATTGTGAGGCAATAAATTCAGAACTAATTCAATTTCTTTAGAAAATCCAAGGTCAAACATCTTGTCGGCTTCATCAACAACCAAAAATCGAAGATCATCAAAATTAACTTCCTGACGTCCCACAACATCTAATAGGCGCCCTGGCGTTGCCACAACAATATCGACGCCATGGATCAAGCTTCTTAATTGCACATTAATATTTGACCCACCAACGATCAGCGCCGTCCGTTTCGGTTCAGCTAAATGCCGTCCATAGATCTTGATCGCACTACTAACCTGCCCAGCCAATTCACGCGTTGGTGTTAAAATAAGCTTTTTAATCGTTTTTCGCTTCTGATCAGGGTCTTCCTGCAATAACTGCAGCAGCGGCAATACAAAACTGGCTGTTTTACCAGTTCCGGTCTTTGCCTCGACAATAACATCTTTCCCCTTAAGGATAAGCGGGATAGACTGTTCCTGGACAGCCGTTGGCTTCTGGTACCCAGCGTATTTAACAGCTCTCAAAAGATCTTCAGATAATCCTAATTTAGAAAATAACATAGAAGATATAGTAGCTTAAACTATCGATTATGTACAACATATAAAAACACCCGCCTCCACGTCACTTACAAGGCTGATTTTGATATCCAATGGATATCCCTAGTTGGGCATTTAGCGCTTTAAAAAAACTTACCTATGCACAGGTTGCTTTCTTGCATGTTTCAACTTCTTGTTTAATTTCTCAATAAAACTAATTATGCATACGCCAATAAAAATAAAAATCAAAATAACAAGCACAAAAAACTTCGTATATCACCTTTCGAAGTTTGCCTTAATATCATCAATCAAATATTTTGAATACCCTTTTGCTTCCAAAATACTATCAAAACTACCATCAAAACAATTTCTAAAAATTACTAAACAAATTGAAAAGGCTCTATTTGGGCACCATTCATTTCACAAAATAAAAAGAACTCACAACTTATTGCTTAACAATATGTTATGAGCCCTTAGAATTTTCGTGGAGGTGCGGGGATACGATTAGCTTATTTTCCCTAACTCCTTTATTTTCAATGATATTGCTTAATTACCGTCGAGAAACGCTCTTCAAAAATTGTGCGAGGAGTTACATTTAGATACGCTGAAGTGCGAGGGTTTTGATGTGGGATGGGCACCATTTGGGCACCAATCAATAATCTAACACACCACCTGTTTTAAGCCTAATAATTCCCATTCCATCTGAAAATTCAGGCGTTGCTGTAACTTCATAGCCCTCTTCACTCAATTGACAGTCATAAACATATCCTAGAATAATCTGATCACACACTTCAAATCTTAAATTTAACTCCTCAATTTCAATGGGATATATATTTTTATTCGAATCTGCATAATTCTCAAAAGCAGATGAAAGCGTTCTCAACGTAGCTTTTGTCATATTTTGACTTTTCTCAAAAGACACCTTGCCAGTAAACGACCCTGTCTCCATCTGCTTTATCACCAACTCATCTATTTTCTCGGCAACAGAAACCATGGTGTCCCCAGCATTATTACTATCAAAATCTGCTAAAAAGCTATTCAATTTTTCTTTAAGGAATTGCATTTCTTCATCATTAACAGTTCCGTCATATTGATGAATAATTTTTTCATTTTGAGCTTTTAATATTTTTAAAGCATTTCCTGGTTCAAGATTATTTTCAAGCTCTAACCAAAAGTTTTTATCATTAACGAGCTTTTCTAAAAATCCTATTGACTCCTGCCAATCAACCTCAGGATCATGATCTGAATTAAAAAGACTTGAAACGTTGTCACCTGTCATTGCTTCCGTCAACACGCTCATTCCATGATTTATCATCCAGCTAGGATAATAATCAGGAGGAGGATTTCTTTTAGCCCAACTTACTGCATCTACTACTATTTCTTTATAAATTTTGGGATGATACGCTGCCCATCTATAAATAGGAATAAAATTCTTATTGACTGTTAACCATGCCTGATGCGATGTCTTGTCAGCCACTCTTGTGATATCATATGTTGCATATAGTCGAGCCTTCATTGCTAGTTCAGTGCCCTGTCTGGGGTCACCAGGAAACACTTCTAAAGCTTTCTCATAATAATTTATAAAAGTTGGAGATTCTTCGGCATAAACCCTGGCAAGATTAACTAAGCATAACACTAATAAAATAAAGCTTAAAAATAAATTTCTTAAATAAATTCTCTTCATTATCATCTCCTTTTTAAATATCTTACCATATCTAAAAAGAATTTAAAATTATTATAATTCAATAAATAGGCTCTATTTGGGCACCAATCGTTTTCAGAAATAAAAAAGGCTCACAACTTATTGATTAACAATATGTTATGAGCCCTTAGAATTTTGGTGGAGGTGCGGGGAATCGAACCCCGGTCCTTGGGATACCTAATAAAAGCCTCTACATGCATAGTTTGTTTTTTGAACTTCGCTTTGATCACTTTAAACAAACAAACATTATCAAAACTAGCCTTTGAGTCTCACTTTGTCAACAAAGGCGATCAACAAAGCCAGCCTACTAAATGTCCTTTTTCAAAACCCGTAGACAAAATCTTGAAAAAGGGCCTTGCTTATTTAAGCAAGAACTGGTTCGCCAGCGAAGATTGGTTCAACAATCTCGTTAGCTTTCGCGATTAGGTTATCTGCGTTTATTATTTGCCTAGATATTTAACGAGGCCAACTAGACATCCTCGGCATGCCACCAATATCGGGTGAAAACTCAAGTCGAAGCCTTGTCACCCCCTTTTAAAGAACGTAAGTGTAATGCTATAAACCAAGCATTACTGAAACAACGTTTCAATTATAGCTGATTTTTAATGTTTTTCAAGAAATGGTTATCGATGAGACTGGTGGTTACGAACAGCTCTATCCACCTCTTTTTTGATATCACGCTTCTTTATCGTTTCACGCTTATCAAAAAACTTTTTGCCTTTCGCAAGGCCGATTTCCACCTTAACAAAATTTCGAGCATTAAAATAAATTTTTGTTGGCACAAGCGTAAGACCTCGCTGTGTCATGCGCCCTAGAATCTTTTTAATTTCTTTTTTATGCAAAAGAAGCTTACGCTTTCTATCCGCATCAGAATTAAGATAGCTAGCCTGTAAATACGGATTGATATAGAGACTGTAAAGATAGACCTCGTCGCCCTCGATGCGCGCAAAGCTATCTTTAAAGCTTATCCCTCCATCTCGAATCGACTTAACCTCGCTTCCGGATAAAGCAATGCCACACTCCCATCGCTCAACGATGAAATAATCACGAAATGCTTTTTTATTTGTCGAAGAAACTCTTTTTTCCATCTTAATAAGCCTTAATCAATATTTGATAAAGTGTAAGAAATATTGGGACTGTCACAATACTCACAAGATATCCATAAAATATAGCCTGACTAATATAATGCTCCTTACTCTTATAATAATGGGACAAAGCAACAAGTGTCAATGCGCTTGGAACAGTGGCCTCCAAAACAATAAGTAACCCGACAAGAGACTTAATCTTTAAAAGATAAACAACAAACAACACAATTGCAGGAAACAAAATTAACTTTGTTAAAACAACCACAACAATCTCTTTTAAATATTTTTTTTCTGTAATGTCAATCAACGCCAAATTGCCACCAACAAAAATAATAGAAATTGGAAGGGCGCACGCTCCAAATCCTCGAACCGGATTCATGATCACATCCGGAAGAAAACGATCAACACCTAAGAAAACAACCAATAAGGCAACAGCTGTTGCCACAAGAGGCGGATTTAACAAATTTCTTGGATTAAATCCTTGACCCTTACCTTTTGTGATCAGCCAAACACCAAAAGACCAAATTAAAAGGTTAAATCCAATTAAAAAAAGAAAAATATACACATGAACTTCCTGAGCTTGTGCCGCAGGCAAAATCGTTGACGCCATAACAAGAGGAATGTATCCTGAATTCTGGAACGAACTCAACGCTAAAAATTCATTTTTATTCTGAATATTTTTCACTCCCAAAAGAACAATCTTCCCTACAGCCATAGCCGCAAAAGTCATGATCATTCCAATCAACGGAAAAATCCACCAATTGGGATATTGATCAAAGCTAAATTTTTCAATAAATGCCGAAAAAATAAAACAAGGCAAGAAAATATGTAAAAATAAATAATTTAAAAATTTTAGCCCTTCTCGAGGCAAAATCTTAGCCTTAATAAGCCAATAGCCTACCGCACCCATTAAAAAAATTTCTACAGCAGAAAGAAATACGATATGAAAAGAAATATTAAACATAACTCAAATATTATACCACAATGCTATTCGGGCGCAATTGCTTGGCTAAAAACCCACCTATGCAAACAATTGACACATCAAAGTTTTATCGATATACTTTAAAAAAACCAAAATAACAGAGTCACCGCAAACAAAAGAAATCATGACACAACAAACACAACTCGCAATTATTGGAGCAGGTCCGGCTGGATATACCGCAGCTTTTTTAGCTGCAGATAAAGGGCTCAAAGTTACCCTGATTGATGCCACTGGAAAATTAGGCGGCACCTGCCTTCATCATGGATGTATTCCGTCCAAAGCTCTTTTACATGTTGCTAAAATCATTTCAGGTGCTAAAAACGCGTCTGGAATAGGCGTCACTTTTGGTGAACCTTCCTTAGATTTTGAAAAAATTGCATCGTTTAAAGACAAAGTTATCGCACGGCTAAGCGGCGGACTCAATCAACTGCTTAAAAAACGCAGCATCACCCTTATTGAAGGCGCAGCAACATTCTCAAGTGAAACGTCTCTTGCTGTAAAAACAAAAGGCGAAACGATTACGCTTAACTTTGAAAAATGTATTATTGCCACGGGCTCTCTACCAGCTAATCCTTTTGCTGATGCCCAAAAAGATGATCGTGTCATTTTCTCCGAACAAGCTCTAGAACTAAAAACAATTCCTAAAAAAATTCTAATTATTGGTGGTGGATATATTGGACTTGAAATGGCAACTGTTTACTCAAACTTTGGCTCAGATGTAACAATTTGCGAACTTATGCCAACTCTTTTGCCAGGGGCCGACCAGGACATCATATCTGTGTTATCAAAAAAACTTTCTTTGACCTTGTCCAATATTTATACTTCAACAGCTGTCGAAAACTATCAACAAACAGATCAAGGTATCTTGGTTATTTTTGACGGACCTGAGGGAAAAATCTTTGAGGAAACTTTTGATCAGGTCCTTATTGCAACAGGGCGTGTTCCAAATACAGAAAACTTAAATCTTTCCAAAGCAAACATCCCTCTAGATGAAAACGGATTCATTAAGACTGATAAAAGCAATCAAACTCCAGTTAAAAATATTTACGCTATCGGCGACGTAGCTGGCGGACTTCTTTTAGCACACAAAGCTTCGGATGAAGCCCATCGAATCATTGAATTTATTTTAAATCCATCTAACGATCAAGCTCAAGGCATTATTCCTTGCGTTGTTTTTACAGATCCAGAAGTTGCATGGTGCGGTTTAACTGAAGCTGAAGCCAAAGAAAAAAATATTGAAATCAAAATCTCTAAGATTCCAATGATGGCCAACGGTCGAGCTCTTGGCATTAATCAAACAGAAGGATTTACAAAATTAATCTTTGATTCTAAAATTAAAAATGTTATTGGGGCTGTCGTGGTCGGACCTGAGGCAGGAGAGCTTATCAGCTCGATTAGCATAGCTGCTCAAAATAAATTAACTGCAAAACAACTCGCCGAATCCATATTTCCGCATCCGACGCTATCGGAAACACTAAAAGAATGTGCCCAAAGCTTTCTAGGCACTAATGCTCATTCTGTGAAGACTTAGAAACTGGAAAGCGCAAATAAAATCGCACACCCTTCTCTTTTCCTTCCATATTCTCAACGCTAATGATGCCGCCATGATCTGAAATTAAATCTCGGCATAACGCAAGGCCAATACCTGTTCCTTTTTCTCGATTTGATACAAACGGTTCAAAAATATATTGCATCTGCTCATCGGATAAAGTTGGCCCCGTATTCTCAAAGATGATAAAAACCTCATTAGCTGAAGAATCAAAACCAGAAATCATTTTGATATATCGTTTTTCTCCTTTAGGTAAATCACTCATAGCATCTAATGCATTAACAGAAATATTCATAAACATCTCTTGAAGATGTATTGCGTCAGCATACACTTTTGGAAGATTTTCTTCGCGATCAAAATCCCAGTTAACACGCTTAATGCGAAACTCATCTTTTAAAAGACGCAATGCACGATCTATGCAATCGTTAACATCAATATATTCTCTCTTAACTTCTTTGTGACGCATCAAGTCCATCAAGTCACTAAGCATTTCCTTAATATACGTTGACTGTTCAAAAATAAGATCAACCGTTTTATAATACGGATCGTCCTCTTTCATATCATTTCGCATAAACTTTACAAGTCCATGCGTAGCTGTGATCGGCTGACAAATCTGATGCAAAATACCGGCTGAAAGAGAAGCAAAAATAGAAGCCTTACCAACATCCACAAGTTTAAGCTTTATCTCTTCAGCTTCTTGCTTGGCGGCCTCGGCCTCTACCCCTTTAAGACGCACTTCTGTGCCCATTTTTCGAATCTCAAGCAAGAATGAAACATTATGATATTTTACAAGCGCATACGACATGATAACAATCGAAAAAAACAAACACAACGGTCCCAATGGATAAATACCGATACCATGATTATTAAGAATTGTAACATTGCTTAATGTTGTTAAAACAAAAGCTGCCATCACAAACTCTAGCTTCCGTCGGTACGAGAGGTCCGAACGTCGTCGCTGAGGAGATTTAATAAACTCAAAATAATGCCTAAGAATATTTAAAAGTGCGTACGTAAAACAAAAAAAGCTAAAAGCAAGAAAAACCCATTGCACACCTTGTGCTTTTGGGGAAAACCCCCACGGATATTCGACGATGCCGGTAAAAAACGGATTCACCCAAGATTTGATTAAAAATAGAAAGACACCAAAATAAACTATCCAAAGAAAATATTTCTTTTTCTTATATTGATTGGTTACGACGATGGAGAGATGCAAAAGAGTTGCTGGAACCAAAACCATACTTAAAAAGATAACGCGTCCCCAAAAAAATGTCACAGAATCAACCCACGCGCTTAAGCCAAGGGCAAATCCCAAAAACCAAAGCGCAGAACTCATATAAAAATAAAAAATAGATCGATGAAAGCTAAGACGCGTTCCTAGCCCTAAAACAAAAAGGGCAAAGAAAAACGCAATACTGAAAAAAACAAATGGAATCAGAGAAGAAATATTAAAATAATAATACGGTGATTGAATAATAGTTGAAAAATCTGTCATTTTTAGAATTATAACACAAAAATTCCGAAAACTGCGTCCCTTTGCAAAGAATTATTTTGTTTCTATTTTTATTTGTACTCCATCGCCTACATTAACATTATAAGCATCAGCAAATCCAGCATTAACTTCCAAGACATACTGTGCCAAATCATCCGTTCCATAAGTCGGACATGTTTCAGAAAAACATGGCGGGGCAGTCTTCTTAATATAAATAATTTCGCCAATGCTATTGAGCCAAATCATGTCTAGAGGAATAAGTGTATTTTTCATCCAAAACTTTGCCTTAGACGGTCCAGGAAAAACAAAAAGCATTCCCTTGCCTTTATCCAAACGTTCTCGATACTGCAGGCCTTCAGACAATTTCTCCGACGTTTGAGCAACTTCCACTACAACGCACTTCGATTCAAAACACACTTTTGATACCTGGCCTTTGCACCCAATTATCAAACCGGACATTGCAACCAAGCCAATAATAAATACATGCCTCATCTTACAATCCTTCCTTTTCTGTCAAACGAATATAATCGCGAAATGTCGTCTCCCCTGTAATTTCTTGATTAACCACTGAAATGCGTTGTGTTGTAGCCGGATGTGTTCTCCAATAGCTAAACCTACGTATCGGCTTTTTAGCATTAATCTCATGTAACTTCTCTAAAAACTTTTTCATTTCGTTAGGATCGTACCCAGCCTTTTCCATATACTTAACAGACAAACGATCCGCTAAAAACTCATCCTCTCTTGCATATCCTGTAAGAATAGATCCAAATGCCAAATTAATTCCTGGCGCCATGCTAGAATTTCCCGTCGTAATCGCCAAAACTTGAAGAAAATTATATCCATACTGAGCCTGCAAACTTTTCATTGCATGCTTCGCTGTAATATGACCTATTTCATGAGCAATGACACCCGCAAGCTGATCATCATTATCTACCGCATCAACCAAACCTTTGTATAAATAAATAAATCCACCCGGAAGCGCAAAAGCGTTAACCTCATCTTTGTTAATCACCTGAACTGTATAAAAAATTTCTACACGGTCGCTTACATCTTCAATACGTTTTGCAATTCTTGATACACGCTCATTAACATCAATATCTGTATTAATTTCATACTCTTTATTAATATATCGTGCGAGAGAATCTCCGATAGCAACTTCTTTTTCTGTACCAAAAAAAAGCGTTTCTTGCTGTTGTGTTGCTAAATTATATTCCGTTGTCATGCACCCTGAAAAATATACACATACTAAAAGCATTAAAATCTTTACGCCAAATTTTTTTAACATTTGTTTTAGTCGAACCATAGGAAGACCGACCACATTAAAATAACATCCCTCAATTCTTCGAATAAAAAATGCACCCCTGCCTTCAATATCAAATCCACCTGCCTTGCTCCCCGGTGGCGTAATCTTATAATAATTATCAATTTCTTGATCACTCAAGGGAGTCATATAAATTTTTGTTTTTTCAAACCCGACAGACTTCTTTTTTGTTTTAGCATCCACAATCGCTATTCCTGAATAAACCCAATGTGGATTTTGTGAAAGCATCTTTAAGCTTTTCTTTGCCTCTTTTAAATTCTTTGGTTTTCCAATAATTCTTTTACCCTTAGCATATACAAGTGTGTCAGATCCAATAACAATACCCTCTTTGAGACGCGATGAAACATCAAGCGCTTTTAAAAGTGCATTTTTCTTAACAAGCACTGCACACCCTCTAGAGGAATCTGTATATTCTTTGACTTTACTTGAAATAACGTGAAACGGAATGCCTAATTTCTTAAGCAATCGTTTACGAGGAAATGACTGTGAGGCTAGTATTAACTTGAAATTCATTAATCTAGAAAATCAGATATTTGAAAAATAAATTGAAACGGACAATTATATTTAGCAATCGCTTCTTTAGCGCCTTCATCTCTGTCGACAATACAAATGGCTTTAACGACGTCCATTTTGGCATTTTTCATCACTTCCAAAGATTGCACAAAAGCTTTTCCTGTCGTAGCAACATCGTCAATCAAAATAACTTTAGAGCCTTTTGGAATATCAGGTCCTTCAATTTGCTTCTGCTTGCCATGCGCCTTTGGAGCCTTACGGATAATAAATGTACTGACTGGTTTTTTATTTTCGAAACTCTGCGAGGCGATGGCACCCACGAAAGGATCCGCGCCTAACGTTGGCCCTCCAATAATCGAAACACCGTCATCCTTGACCATGTCCAAAATAATCTTAGCGCAAAGATATGCGCCTTCTGCTGATAGCGTTACACGACGCGCATCAATATAATAATCGCTTTCCTTACCAGAGGAGAGAATAATTTTTTCTTTAAAAAACGCATCTTTTTTAAGAATTTCTAAAAGACGTGCTCGATCTTGATCAAGGGAAGACATAGTAAACCTTTCTCGTAAAATTGTTTCTCTTGAAATCTGTGGCTATTATACGATGATTCGCTTTTTCTGACAAGTTGATATATTAAAAAATCTCAATCAAACCCATATTCAAAGAGACCTTTGACACAAAAAAGCACTCATGCTAAGATGCCTTTTGCTGCCGCATAACGAAATCATTTCATGTCGACTTCTTTTTTAGAACAAATCACAAACGGACTTCTTTCTCTAGTCTATCCAGATAATTGCACCATTTGCAAATCCCCTCATACCAACAATCCGTTTTTTATCTGCACGCCGTGCCAAAAAATGATCACACTCAATCTGCCTCCTTTTTGCGCCAAATGTTCTCGGCATCTTAGAAATCCCGAAAAAAATATCCTATGTCCTCAATGCCAAAAAACCAATCCTGTTTTCGACCAGGCTTGGGCTGCGACACGCTATACAAATGCCATGAAGAATCTTATTCATCTATTTAAATATAAAAATAAAACTGCCCTTTGTCATTTATTCTCCAACATAATAATTTTGTTTATCAAAAATTATCATATTAATATGAATCAATATGATTATATTATATCTATTCCTCTGCACCCTACAAAACTACGCGAACGCCAATATAATCAAACTGATCTGCTTGCTGAAACGCTATCTAAAGAATTTCACATCCCATTATCCAAAAATAATCTCATCCGCCAAAAATACACAAAAACACAAGCTTTACTTAATGAAAAAGAGCGCTGGACAAATACAAAAGACGCCTTTAGAATAAGACATCCATCAAACTTTTTAGGGAAATCTATCCTGATCGTGGATGATCTTATTACAACGGGCGCAACGGTTTGCGAAGCTGCACATGCCCTAAAACGAGCCCAAACAAAATACATAGGAGTGTTGGCGTTGTCCATTACCTAACAAATGAAAATCTTACGTAATTATATATTAGCAGAATGTGTCTTACCGTTTATTCTATCACTATCCGTTTTGACTAGTGTTTTTTTGCTCGGCAATTTGATCAAACTTACCAACATGGTTATCAACAAAGGTGTAAGTCTAGCCCTTATCGGACAAATTTTTATATACTATATCCCTTTCTTTTTGACTTACACGCTTCCTATTTCTTGTTTGGTGGCAGTCATCCTGACCTTTGGTCGACTCTCAAACGATAATGAAATCTTGGCTATGCGTGCAAATGGCATTCGTCTCAGAAAGCTTCTGTGGCCTGTTTTTGTCTTAGGCCTTATTTTAAGTCTCTTTTCAATCATCTTAAATATTCGAATTATTCCTCATGCTTATCATCAACAACGCAAACTTTTAAAAGAAGTTGGCACAAAAAATCCGACTGCTCTTCTAGAGGCTGGAACGTTTATTAAAGATTTTAAAGACCAAATTCTTTTTATTTACCGTATTGAAGGAAACAAGATGTACAACGTGCGCATTTACCAACCCCAGCCTGATGGCAAAATGACGCGTACCATTACCGCCAAAGAAGGTGAATTTACCCAAGTGCCTGGCGAGAACAAAATTAAGCTTAAATTAATCAACGGTACCAGCGATGAACCAGACTTAGAAAATCCTAATAATTTTTATAAATTAAAATTTAATACTTTTTTCCGCACACTTGATTTATCACAAACTGATAATAAAAAAATCGATAAAAAACCTAAAGGCATGACCTTAGAAGAAGTAACGGACAAGATTAAAGAGATGGATTCCTTAGGCATTGATACCACGCCTTTAAAAATCGAATTTCACAGGAAACTTGCCTGGGCATTCTCAGTCTTAGTATTTATGATGCTCGGCTTTCCTATTGCGGTTGTAACTCATCGAAGAGAAAAGACTGCCAATGTCGCTTTAGCGATGCTTTGCGCAGCAAGTTATTATCTATTAACTTTGGGCTGCGAAGCTCTTTGTATTCAAAAAATTGCACCCATCGGCATTACGATGTGGATGCCTAACATTATTGGCGCAACCATCGCCTCTATATTAAATTATCGATTATGCGTATCATAGAACGTTATCTCTTAGGGACCATTGTTACTATCTTTCTTTCGGCACTCACTATCTTCTGTTTTTTATATGTGCTCATCGACTTGGCTAGTAACTTGGATGAATTTATCCGACAAAAAGTCTCCATAGAAATCTTAATTCAGTATTATCTTTCGTTTTTGCCTATCATTATTGCACAGACGTCTCCTTTAGCGTGTCTAATCGCATGCCTTTTGACCTTTAGCCATGCCAATAGCAATAATGAAATTATTGTTTTACGTTCAGGGGGTTTAAGTTTTTGGCGAATTGCAAAACCTGCAATTTTCTTTGGACTCCTCGTTTCTATTCTTATGTTTTGGGTCAATGAACGTTTTGTCCCGCAAGCCACGTCTATGTCACAATCCATTGAAGATGAATACCTTATTCTTGAAGCTGATGCCATAAAAAAGAAACAAGTTATCGATGACCTAACATTCTATGGACTTAAAAACCGATTGTTTTATATTGATAAATTTGACCCTGGTGATTTTTCTTTGCATGGCATCACTATTATCGGGCAAGACGAGAACCAACAAATTATAGAAAAAGTTGTCGCCTTAAATGGAAAATGGACAGGCATTGCTTGGAAATTCTATCGCTTGCAAATCACAAATTTCGATATCCCCGGAGACACGTCCACTGAAAGTGTGAGATATTACGATAACAAATTAATGGATATTAAAGAAACTCCCCAAGATTTCTTACGCCAACGCTTAGATGTCGATTCTATGAATATCAAGCAACTTCATCAATACATTAAACGCTTTGCGCGAAGTGGAGCACAAAAAGCATTAAACAATCTAAACGTTGATCTTCATCAAAAGATTGCATTTCCGTTTAGTAACCTCGTTATTTTACTTGTTGGGCTTCCTCTCGCTTTGATGACTAGCCGACGAAAAGCGCTCACCTTTACATCTCTAGGGATTGCGATTGGTGTTGGATTTATTTTTTATGTGCTAAATGCGGTAGGATTGGCTTTTGGAAAAGGAGGACTGCTCCCTCCAGCTCTCTCTGCATGGATGACTCCAGGCATCTGCCTTTTAGTATCATTCTACTTAATCAAAACAAAGTTCTAATAAAAACTTATCAAGAACTTTCTTTTTTATCTATATTCTCTTTTACAATTTTCTCAATCTCAACAAGATCAGCATATATGCTCATTAATTTTATATGCATTCGCTGCGAGACCTCTTCACTAAAACCACAAGAACAAGTCTCACATTTTTCTAAAGAATTTTCCCTGAAATCTTTAAAAAGTTCTTCTTTTAATCGACTTGCCGCAGCAACCATTGCCTCATTTGTTAATAAACACGCTTTTCTAGGTCCCACGACTTTATCCTCCTTAATATAATTAATATTGTTTACCGGCTATGCCAAGCCGACATATAATTTCATAATTTATTGTCTTTACAATTTTTGCTAAATCATCAGCCGTTACTTGATGCTTTCCTTGTTTTCCCATGACACAGACTTCATCTCCAATGCTGACATCTTTAACTCGACTAACATCAACCATAATCTGATCCATGGTCACGTTACCGACAACAGGACATCGTTGACCGCGAATAATCACCTTAGCTTTATTAGAAAGACTTCTTAAGTATCCATCGTTATATCCGATAGAAACAGTAGCCACGCGCATCTTCTTTTTAGCAATAAATGTATGTCCATAACTAATGCCACGTCCTTTAAAAATATTCTTAATAAAACAAACCCGAGATTTCACGCTCATAACAGGCGTAAGATTAATTCTATTTCTCATTTTCCTCGATGGATAAAGACCATAAAGCATTAATCCTGTGCGCGCGAGATTAAAACCCTGATGACTAAATACTGCAAGCCCTGCGCTATTCGCCGCATGCACGTATTTAATTGTTTTTATTTCTTTCTTCGCTTTATCAGCCAAACAAAGAATAGTTTTAATTTGCCTTTTAGTAAAACTATTGTCAATATCTGCCAGAGGAAAATGTGTGCAAAGCCCCTCAATCACAATTCCTGGCAAGCGCTCAACCTCTCGAATAAAATCAAATGCTTTTATCTGGCAAACACCAAGACGACCCATGCCCGTATCCACCTTGATATGAACCGGAACCTTTATTCTCTTTTTAACTGCTAAATTATTTAAGGCTTTGGCTAATTCTATCGTACAAAGAACAGGTGCAATATTATACTTTATTAAATGTTTTGCATTTTTCGACAAAACATTTTCTAAAATCATAATGCGTTTTTTAATTCCTAAATTTCTAAGAACAATTCCTTCATTAATATCAGAAACACCAAAAAACTTAACATCTTGTTTGTTCAAAACTTTAGCAACTTTTTCTAATCCATGGCCATAAGCATTAGCTTTCACAACAGCCAAAATGCCTGTGTCCTTGCCGGCCAGCCGCTTAACAGCTTTCGCATTCGAAACAAGTGCTTTAGCATCTATCTCTGTCCATGCCATCGACGGACACATCGGCTTGCTTTTCATCGCCTTACCTGACAATCTTGTGGATACAAATACATTGGCTTGAGCGTATTAACATTGTCTGTCTTTTTGTTCTTAAAACGATTGAAAGAAAGTGCGGCCAAATCACGTGCCTGCACGTTATTATATTTTTCATCAACAAATGTCGGTTTATTCTTTTTACTTTTAAAATATAACTTAATTTCTTTCTCAAAAAGGCCTACGCCATCGCCAACGAGAAGACAATCCCCTTTGACTTTTCTTAAAATATCTTTAATCTCAGACAAAAAATAAACACTTGTTCTTTTTGCCTGATTATTTCTTACTTTATAAATACTAGCAAAAACCATATTTCGTTTTGCATCGCATAAAACACAAATCTGATCTGACCCTAAAGCTTTTGCGCCTTGCGCAATCACATCTAAGCTTGAAATGCCCACCACAGGCTTTTGGGTTACCATGCCAAAAGCTTTGATCGTCGATAGGCCGACACGTAGGCTCGTGAAAGAACCAGGTCCAAGACCAACAGCAAATCCGTCAATATTCTCTAAAGAAAGCTTCGCTTTCTTAAAAACAGAATCAATTACAGGAACAATAGACTTTGATAACGCTTTTTCTAATTTCAAATTCTTCGAAGACAATATTTCTTCGTCTTTCGAGACTGCAATACTAAATACTTTTGCTGAACTATCAATATTTAAAATATTCATATTTTTATTTTCTTAACCAATTCCTTTAAACGCTTCCCCTTGGCAGTAATCACAAAAACTCTTTCATTTTCTGCTTTATGATGAATCTCGACAGACAAATATACTTTTGGCAAAAGTCGCCCAAGCCGTTCAGCCCATTCGACAACAGAAATACCTCCGCCGTAAAAAAAGTCTTCATAACCGATAGCCTGAATTTCTTTTGGTTTTTCAATACGATATAAATCAAAATGGTACACAGGTACCTTTGGGGCAGGATAAACATTCATCAACGTAAACGTTGGACTATGCACAGCTGCTTTCTTTATTTTTAATCCTTGAGCAATACCCTTAGTCAAAACTGTCTTGCCAGATCCAAGGTCACCAAAAAGACATACGATATCCCCTGGCTTTAAACCCTTCGCTAAAGCCTTTCCAAGCTGTTCTGTCTTTTTTGTGGATTCAGATAAATATTTAAAACTCATAACTAAAAATGCCCATACCCTTTTCTGATTATCTTGTTCAATTTTCCCTTTGAATCTCGCAACATAAACCCTTTTTTCTTTTGAACAATTATTCCGATTTCATAAACCTTAAATTTCTTTTGCCGCCTAAAAAACTCTGCTTCTTTCTTCGGTAATGTGAAAACAAGCTCAAAATCCTCACCATCAGATAGCGCCTGAGCTACGGTCGCACCTTTAGCTCGCGGAATCGCTTTTTCATCAATCACAGCGCCAACTTTACTTTCATTTAAAACATGCGCTAAATCAGATGAAAGCCCATCAGAAATATCAATCATTGCACTAGGCTTAAAACATTTAACTAAATATTGTGCGTGCGCAAGTCGAGGTATAAACTTCAAATGCTTTTTTGTTTTTAACGATTGACCTAAAGCACCTGTCACGAAAACCACATCATCTGGCTTTGCTCCCGAACGCAGAACAATATCTTTTTTCCCAGATTCCCCTGTCAGGGCAACATTAATAACTAATTTCTTCGACTGAACAGTGTCGCCGCCAACAACGCTTACGCCAAACTCCTTAGCAATTCTTGAGAGACCCTCATAGATATCTTTAATTCCGCGTTCGCACGCAGAATTCGGAATCCCTATAGACACAACCGCAAACTTTGGAACCCCTCCCATAGCAGCAATATCGCTGATGCTAACGGCCAACGCTTTTCTACCAACAAGCTTTCGATTCTCTTTTACGCTAAAATGCACACCCTCAACAAGCATGTCTGTCGTTAAAAGAAGATTTCTTTTTTTATCCAGAGGCAAAACAGCGGTATCGTCGCCAATGCCTTTAATAACTTCTTTTTCTATATGAGCACTTTTTTTAATCGTACCAATAAGTCCAAATTCACCTATTTTTTTCAAAGATCTCATTTTTTAAGTAACCCAAAAATATTTTTTTTAACCGGCGAACGTAAAATTCCTTCTTCCGTTACAATTGCTGAAATCAGCTGATGAGGAGTAACGTCAAATGCAGGATTATATGTTTTTATACCCTTAGGTGCTATTTGATTTCTTGCAATATGAGTAATTTCCATCGATCCTCTTTGTTCGATTGGAATTTGTTTGCCAGTCTTGATATTCGCATCAAAAGTCGACTTTGGTGCAACGATATAAAATGGAACTTTATGATAATTGGCTAAAACCGCTAGGCCATATGTTCCAATCTTATTAGCTGCGTCTCCATTTAAAGCAATTCGATCAGCTCCAGCAAGAATCATATCGATTTTTCCTTGAGCCATTAGCGTTGCGGCCATATTGTCACAAATCAGTGTTGTATCAATTTTCTCTCTAGACAATTCCCATGCAGTAAGTCGCGCTCCTTGCAAAAGAGGACGCGTTTCACATACATAAACTTTAAACTTTTTCTTTTTTTCTTTAGCCGAATACATAACGCCTAAAGCTGTTCCATAGTCAACAGTCGCAAGCGCACCTGCGTTGCAAACAGTCAAAAGCGTATCTCCATTCTTGATTAACGTTGCACCATAAGATCCCATCTTGCGACAAACACGCTTATCTCTCTCAGAAATTTCAAAAGCCTGACGTTTTAATTTTATGCGTAGTTGCGAGACGGTATCCTTTGGATTATCTATGACCACATTTTTCATACGCTCAAGCTCATTAAATAAATTAACTGCCGTCGGTCGAGACGTAGCAATATAATCACAAATCTTCAAGAACTTTTGTTCAAATATTTTACGATTATTTGTCTTTATTTTCCGGATACCAAGCAAAACACCAAAGCCGGCAGCAGCTCCAAGTGCTGGAGCACCGCGAACACTTAAAACCTTAATCGCTTTCCAAAGAGCCTTAACATCTTTGCAATTAATAAACGTAAGCTTACCGGGAAGCTTGGTTTGATCAACAATGCGAACACTATTATCAATCCATTTAATCGTTGGAATAGCCATAATTATTCTTTCTCAACTTCAATGCGTGGAAACAATGCTTCGTGAGTTTTTAGCGCTACACCGCTGACAAGGCTTCCCCACTTTGACGGTGTCTCTTTTGCGCTTAAAATATCTAAAACTTCTTGTGCCTTTGATGGGATAACGGGCAATAATTGCACTGCGGCAATTCTTAAAGCTTCGGTTGCCACATAAAGAATCGTTGCTGCCCTCTCTAAATCTTGTTTTGCAACCTTCCACGGTGCTTGACGCTCAAGATACAAGTTAGTCATGCGCACCAACTCCATAGTCGCATAAATTGCTGTATGAACTTCTAGACTTCTAATTGATTTGATAATCAATTCGTTTACGCGTTTGGCTAATTGCTTAAGTTCTTCGTCTTCTTTCACCATCTGACCGCATTCAGGCACGATGCCGCTAAAATTCTTCTGAATAAGACCGCTCACTCGATTTAACAAATTACCAAAATCATTCGCTAAATCACTATTATATCTTTTAATAAAAGACTCAACAGTAAAATTAGCATCTTGCCCTAGCACCATCTCTCCCATTAAATAATAACGCACAGCGTCTACGCCATACTGATCAACCAAATCAAGCGGATCAACGATATTTCCAAGAGATTTACTCATTTTGGTTTTGCCGATAAGCCACCACCCGTGGGCAAAAATTTTCTTTGGCAAACTAATCCCTAAAGAAAACAACATCGTTGGCCAATACACACAATGCGTGGTTAAAATATCTTTAGCCATTAAATGCGTCACATGTGGCCACCAGGTCTTAAATTTTTCATCATCAACGCCATAACCAATGCCAGTAATATAATTTAAAAGTGCATCAAACCAGACATATGTGACATAATCCTTATCAAATGGAATTTCAATACCCCAGCTCATACGCTCTTTTGGTCGAGAAATACATAAATCACCTAAAGGCTGCTTTAAAAATCCCAAAACTTCGTTCTTGCGATGTTCGGGTTGAATAAAATCAGGATTATCATTGATGTGATCAATGAGTTTCTGTTGATACTTGCTCATTTTAAAAAACCAATTACGTTCTTTTAATTTTTTAACATCTCGAAACGCTCCCGATTCTTTTTCGGTCTTTGTAATAAATCTTTCCTCAGAAACTGAATACCACCCCTCATATTCATCCGCATAAATATCGCCTGCATCATAAACTTTCTGGAGCGCATTTTGGACAACTTTAATATGACGATTCTCCGTTGTACGAATAAAATCAGTATTTTGAATTTCAAGTTTTTCCCAAAGCTGAGTGAATCGAGGAGCAAGGTCATCGCAGTGAGCTTGCTCGCTTAAATTCCTTTCTTGCGCAGCCTGCTGAACTTTTTGACCATGCTCATCAAGACCCGTCAAAAAGAAAACATTATCACCCTCAGCCTTATGATAACGAGCAAGCACATCCGCCAAGATCGTCGTATACGCATGGCCAATATGTGGCTTGTCATTTACATAATAAATAGGAGTCGTGATATAAATCTTATTCTTCATCGCCTTTTCCAAAATATACTTTCGTACTCTTTCCATCCCCTAAATCCACCTTAACGCATCGTTGTAAAATATTAACATCAAAAACTTTGCCTTTTCCTTGCGGAGTGTTAATTTTAGCACCTCTCTTTGGCATGCCCTTGGCATACTGTTTATAGAGCGGAAATTCATATGACATGCAACATTTAATACGCCCACAAACTCCGGAAATCCTCGACGGATTAATTGGCAAATCTTGTTCTTTTGCCATCTTAATGGTTAGCGGATGAAAGTCTCTCATATAGGAACAGCAACAAAGCGCACGCCCACAACACCCAACACCGCCAACGGTCTTAGCTTGATCGCGTACACCAATTTGCTTAAGTTCAATGCGTGCTCTAAAAATACCAGCGAGCTCCTTAACCAAGTTTCTAAAATCAACACGTTCATCGGAAATAAAGAAAAATACAATTTTACTGCTATCAAAGCTAAATTCACAATGGACAACTTTCATGCTAAGCTTCTGCTCAGTAATCTTTTTTTCACATGTCCGTGCCGTTTCCTTGGCCTTTTCTTTATTCCGCTCAATCCGATTTGAGTCTTCCTCGCTGGCAACGCGTAGCACTTTCCCGGGAAGATTTTCAACATGCCCTTCCGGAGAAGCATCTGTATCAGAAATAATTTTTCCATATTCTGTAGCACGATCAATACTCAAAATAACAGTATCACCACGATTGCATGAAATATCTTTAAGGTTGTATAGGCCAATGCCTCTAAACTCCCCTAATCCAACCTGAACTACTTTTTCCATATTTTCTCCTTTATAATAGCTAAAGGCACTTTGACATTAAAATTTTCATCAACAGCCTTTTGGGTCATGATAATATCGCTTAAAACCTCTTCAATATTTTTAAAACAATATCGTTTTTCGAAATATTTTAAATCACTAACACGATCGATGTTTGCCAAATATTGCTGAGGCACGCCATTTTTAATCATCATCAAATCTTTAAACCACAGAAATAGGAATCGCATACTCTCCCGCATCATGTCTTTATCCGACAAAATGGTCTTGAAATATGCCTCGCTATCTTCCTCAAATATAAATTCATTGATCGCTTTATTTTTCCGGTCAAAAATGCCCTGATAATCTTGATCCATATTGCCCAAACATCCATCGGAGAAGTGAGCCAGAAAATGGGACATGCCTTCTTCGCACCTTTGACGCTCTATCAATTCTTTTTTTGCAGAGGCATTTGCCAAAGAAAAAAAGTGAACCACCTGACAACGCGAACGAATAGTTGCAAGCAAATGCTCCGGCATTGATGTCGTTAAGATAATCAAGCTACCTCGGCTTGGCTCTTCTAAGGTTTTCAAAAGAGCATTACTAGCCTCAATCGTTAGGCGTTCTGCATTCTGAATTAGAAAAACTTTTGTTCTCGCTTCAAACGATCGAAGCTGGATCGAGCTTATAAGCGTTCGAATATTTTCTATCTTAATGCTTTCTCCATCATCTTCTAAAACATGGATGTCTGGATGGTTGCCATTATTAATCTTTACACAAACTGAACATTCGTCACAAAACATACCCTCTTTTAAATTTTCACAATTAACGAGTTTTGAAACAGCTAAGGCTGTCTCCAACTTTCCAATCCCTTTTGGCCCTAAGAAAAAATACGCATGCGCAAGACGTCTAGACTTCAAAAACAAAGAAAAACGCTCAACAACTGAAAAATTTACTATATCTGTACTTACTGTCATATTTTTAATGCTTTTAAAACAAGAGCTTGTATCACCTCTTGAATTTTTTCTTTGCTATCGTTACCTTCAATAACTTTAATACGTTTTGGCTCTTTTCTTGCTAAAGCCAAATACCCTTGCCGAACAAGATTGTGATATTTTAAAGATCTTTGTTCGATTCTATCTTTGCTTTGCTGAATACGAGATAAGCCTTTGGATGTTTCCATGTCTAACAAAAACGTAACGTCAGGTGCAATACCCGTAGTTGCAAAGAATCCTACTCGTTTAATGAGCTTAACATCAATACCACATCCGTATCCCTGATAAGCAAGCGTTGAATCCAGAAATCGGTCGCAAACAACAATAATCCCTTTTTTAAGAGCTGGAGCAATGATTTCCTCGACGAGCTGAGCACGTGCTGCCATATACAAAAGAACTTCGCATTCCTTGGTCATTTCTTTATTTCGAACATCTAATAAAATATTTCGAATTTTCTCACTAATTTTAATTCCACCAGGCTCACGAATATGCATAACTTTCTTCTTTTTTTTCTTTAAATAACTACATAATAATTTTGCCTGCGTGCTTTTCCCGCAACCTTCGGAACCCTCAAATGTGATAAATTTTCCTTTTACGCTCTTCGCCATGATTGCCCTTCTTTGCTGTCCTCCACAATGATGCCTTTCTCTTTTAAAAGATCTCTAAGCTCATCGGAGCGTTTAAAATCTTTATGATGACGGGCTTGTTTACGCTCTTCTAAAAGAACCCCCTCTTCTTTAGATAAATCTTTTTCCTCAAAATTCATAGAAAGCCCGAAAATGTCTTGCCCCAGCTTGCAAACAAGTTGATTCGTTTGATAAATAACATTTTGATTCTTCGTTTTATACGCCTGCGTAATCATTTCAAAAAGCGCAGCCAATGCTCTTGGAGTATTAAAATCATCATCCATGGCAACTAGGAATTCTTTATGATATTTCTCGATTTCCTCAGGAAGATTCTCTCCTTTACCCGATTGACCCTTGCTTGCTTCTGTATTAAAAATCTTAAAACGTTCAATATTTTTATGCATATCCGACATTTTCTCTTCATTAAAATCAATCGAACTTGCATAATGAGATGTTAAGAAAAACAACTTAAGCTCATCGGATTTATATTTCTTTAAAGCATCTTCAACAGTAATAAAATTTCCTAAAGATTTACTCATCTTTTGACTGTTGATCGTTAAAAGTCCATGATGGATCCAGCATTTAGCAAACGGTTTTCCAGTAAGCGCTTCACTTTGCGCCACTTCGTTTTCATGATGCGGAAATACAAGGTCTCGTCCACCCGCATGAATATCAAGCGTTTCGCACCCTAAATATTTCATGCTCATCACAGAGCACTCAATATGCCAACCAGGTCTTCCTTCGCCCCAAGGACTAGTCCATGAAGGCTCACCTTCTTTTGATTTTTTCCAAAGAGCAAAATCAAGCGGATCTTTTTTTGTGCTCATTTTTTCGATACGAACAGCCTCTTTCATTTTTTCGATGCTTTGGCCTGAAAGCTTTCCGTAATCTTTAAAATTCCTGACATTAAAATAAACATCACCTTCAGATTCATAAGCAAAATCTTTTTTGATAAGCCCTTCAATATGTTTAATCATCTCTGGAATATTTTCAGTCGCACGAGGCTCGATATCAGCAATAGAAACGTTTAATCCTTTTAAGTCCTGATAATAACTATCGATATTCTCCTTAACAACAGACGACCAATCTTTCTTAGAATCATTAGCTTTTTGAATAATTTTATCATCAATATCAGTAATATTTCGAACCAGCTTAACCGAATATCCGCTAAATTTCAGATAGCGCTTAATCACGTCAAAAATGTACAAACTGCGTGCATGCCCAATATGACACTTGTCATAAACCGTCACTCCGCAAGAATACATGTTGATAGCTTTATTCTTGATAGGTTTTAAAACTTCTTTTTTCTTTGTTAAAGAATTATAAATTTCGACAGACATAAAACTACTTAACTTTCTTCTCTAGTTCTGAAATTTTTTGTTTAAGCTCTTCCATTTGCTCCATAACGGGATCCAAAACATGAACATGATCCATCATCGTATCAATTTTCTTGCCATCCTGTTTAGTTACACGCCCAGGAACGCCAACCACAGTTGTATTCGACGGCACTTCTTTTAAAACAACAGCGTTAGCTCCAATATAAGAATTGCTTCCAATCTTAATATTACCTAATATTTTTGCCCCTGCACCAACGACAATATTATCGCCTAAAGTTGGATGGCGTTTACCCATTTCTTTTCCTGTCCCCCCAAGCGTAACGCCTTGAAACAGCGTAACCTTCTTTCCAATAATTGTCGTCTCACCAACAACAACACCCATACCGTGATCAATAAAAAGTCCTCTACCTATCTTGGCACCAGGATGAATTTCAATACCCGTTAAAAATTTTGCCAACTGTGAAATAAATCTCGGAAGAAGCGGGATTCCTTGCTTTAAAAACATATGCGCAATGCGATAAAATACAATTGCGTGTAATCCAGAATACAAAAATACAATCTGTAAATTTCCAGCAGCTGCAGGATCTTTTTCTTTAGCAGATTTAATTTCATCAGAAAACTTAATAATAACTAAAAAATACCAAAGCGCTAAAACAACGCCTAAATTAATAAAAAAAGATATCATCATTTATATCCCTCCATTATTTATTAACAGCACAACTGCATGTGCAGCTATCGCTTCTTGGTTCCCAGACCCAAAACCTAAGCCTTCTGTTGTCTTTGCCTTAACGCTTACCTGCTCCTCGGCAAGATTTAAAGCTTGAGCCAAACTTAATTTTATTTTTGCCTTAAAAGGTTTTAAATTTGGCTCATCAGCAATAATAATTGTATCTAGGTTTGCTATCTTTAGATTTTGCCCATCAACTAAATTCTTAACTTTATCTAATAAAATCATACTTGAAATTCCTTTATATTCATCATCTGTATCAGGAAAGTGTTCACCAATGTCTCCTTTACCAATAGCACCTAGAAGTGCGTCACAAATCGCATGCGTCAAAACATCTGCATCGGAATGACCAACCAATCCTTTTTTAAAAGGAATCTCCAATCCTCCCAAAACTAATTTTCTTCCCTCCGTCAAGCGATGAAGATCATATCCAATACCAATTCTTTCCATTATTCTTTTCCTTTTGCCATAAGCAAGAGCTCAGCCAATCTCAAATCTTCCGGCGTTGTAATCTTAATATTATCATAACTTCCTTCAACAATTTTCACCTTAGCGCCCATCTGCTCAACAAGAGTAGCATCGTCCGTTGGATTCTTTTGCAACATATTGTCATACGCCTTTACAATAATATCTTTCTTAAATACTTGAGGCGTCTGAGTATCCCAAAGTTTTGTGCGATCAAGAGTTCGTTCGACTGTCATACTTTTAAGATCAACTAACTTAATCGTTGATTTAACAGCAACAGCGGCAATGGCAGCACTGCTTTCTTCAGCCGTTTTAATACACTTCTCAACCAAATCGACGGACACAAAAGGCCTCGCCCCATCATGAATAAGAACAATATCTGTATCGACATCAACTTGCCTGAGACCATTTCGAACAGAATCAAAACGTTCCTTTCCTCCCGAGACAACTGCTTTTATTTTCTTAAGCCCGCTTTCTTTTATGGCAACCTTAAAGTCTTCAATGCCATTAGAATTAGCAACAACGATCATGCTATCAATCAATGAGCAAGACTCAAAAGTTTCTAAACAATAAATAAAAATTGGTTTTCCATCTAACATAACCAACGGCTTTAAAATTAATGCCTTAAGCCGAGACCCAATCCCTGCCGATGGAATAATTGCTTGTATTTTCATAATTATTTAAGCAAGCTTTGCAAAAATCATTCGCCCTGCCTGTGTCTGCAACGCTGAAGTTACCTCAGTTTTAATTTCTTCACCAATCTTTGATCGTGCATCTGCAACAACGATCATTGTTCCATCATCCATATATCCTACAGCCTGATTAGACTCTGTTCCTTCTTTAACTAACTTCACAAGCAATTGATCCCCTGGAAACACAACAGGCTTAACAGCATTAACAAGTTCGTTTACATTCAAAATTCTAATTCCTTGAATACCTGCATTTCGATTCAAATTAAAATCAGTCGTACAAATCTTAGCTTCAATGCGCTTTGCCAAATGCAAAAGTTTATCATCAACTTCGAGCACATCAGGAATATCGTCTTCATGCACTTTAATGTCAATGGCTGGATCTTTTTGCATAGAGCTTAAAATCTCCATACCCCGTCTTCCCCGCTCACGCTTCAACCCATCTTTAGAATCTGCTAAATGCTGTAATTCTTTTAAAATAAATCGAGGCACAACAAGTCGTGCTTGAAAAAAGTCTGTCTTGCAAATATCAACAACACGCCCGTCTATAATAGCGCTTGTATCCAAAATAACGACATTCTCATAAAAACTTTCTTTACGAAATCGCACATAAGGAATAATCAAATTAAAATCATCTTTTCCTCGAAGTGCCATAGCAACACCCAGATAACAAAATACAATTGTTAAAATAACGCGAAAAATTGAAATCGAGTAAACATCCAATGGAAGCAATGCCAAGATATCTGTAATTAACTTAGCGATAACCATACCCAAAATAAGACCAAACACCATACTTGACAAACCTCGAAGAGAAACGCGATACATACTTCCTTCCAAAACAATAAGCAAAAGACCAAAGCCAGCGCCACCTAAGGCGCCGATCAAAGCATTGCCATTAATATCCCCAATTTGCTGACCAACAACAGCACTTAAAATTAAGAAGAATGCTCGCACAATAAACAATGTCATGACAACTCCTTTTTATGATGGATAATAAATAATTCTATTTTATAGACAGCTTAAGGCTTCTTTTACAGTTTCAACTGGAATAAATTCAAGTCCGCATGACTTAAATTGCTTTTGGTTCTTTAAATTATTTTTTGGTAAAATACATTTCTTAAATCCTAACTTGTGTGCCTCGTTAATCCTTAAGGCAAATTGACTAACGCTGCGCACCTCCGACGAAAGCCCAACCTCGCCTAGCACAACAAGATCAGGAGAAATTTTCTTATCCAATAACGCTGAGGCTATGGCCAAGGCAACAGCCAAATCTGCTGCCGGATCCATCACTCTGACGCCACCAACAACATTTAAAAATATGTCTTTATCTTGAAGCGACAGCCCATTCCTTTTTTCTAATACTGCAGCTAATAGCGCCAAACGGTTAACATCAAATCCTTGCGTTTTCTGTCTTGCGCCTCCAAAATTTGCACGACTGACCAGCCCCTGAATCTCTACTAAAAATGGCCGTGTCCCCTCTAAAATCGGAACAACCACTGACCCTGAAGATCCGAGCGCTCGCTCAGATAAAAATATTTCAGATGGATTTCTCACTTCCTTCAATCCATTTGATGTCATTTCAAAAACACCAAGTTCGTTTGTCGATCCGAATCGATTCTTTGTTGTACGCAAAACACGATAACTCGAATATCGTTCTCCCTCAAAATACAAAACAGTATCAACCAAATGTTCCAATACGCGTGGCCCTGCTAACGCACCTTCTTTTGTCACATGCCCAATTAAAATTAAAGCAATCGATTGCGTCTTTGCAAGCTGCGTTAGAAATGACGCGCATTCTCGAACTTGGCTAACGCTTCCTGGACTTGAAGAAAAATCTCTTTTATACACAACCTGTATTGAATCAATAACAACCACATCAGGTTTTAATTCTTTAATCTGGTCAATAATCAAATCCAAATCAATTTGATTAACCATATATAGCTTTGCTTTATCTTGTTCTTCGAGACGATCTGCACGCATTTTTGATTGCTTTACAGATTCTTCGCCACTAACATAAAAAACTTTCTGACCTTTAGCGCTTAATAAACAAGCTGCTTGCAAAGCCAATGTTGATTTTCCAATGCCGGGATCTCCCCCTAAAAGCGTGACTGACCCAGGAACAACACCTCCACCTAAAACACGATCAAATTCTTGATTACCAGTTTCAAAACGATTTTCGTCTTGAATCAAGATCTCGCTTAGCAAAACAGGATTTTGCTTTGAAAACATTTCTCCTCGTGGTGTTTCAATTGGATTCATACGTTCTTCGACAAATGAATTCCAGCTCTGACAGCTCGGGCACTTCCCAAGCCATCCTGATGATTGAGCCCCGCACTCTTGGCAAACATATAATGTTTTTGTTTTCATATTCTTTAAAACTTAATACTACGTTGTATCGTCAGCATATCCGACTCTTCGTATCCGGGAAAACCTTGATCTTTACGCATACGATATTTAAATTGCGTCTCACTCTCACCCTTTTGCCCTTTTTGCCGCTTAATAATCCACTCTCTTTGAACATCCGTCTCACGAATTAACGGCGAAAATTTTAATCTTGCTATTTGCTCCTCAAAATCATCAAATCCTTTAGAAAGATCAATCATCCCTTCGACATTACCGCTAACGCCGCCTTCCTCGGTAATACTTGTCTGCGTTAACTCTAAAACAGGGTATGCGCCCTGAAAATTCAAAATAATATTATCATATTTAAAATCTTCAACCTGCCCGCTATAAGAATTTAAGCCTCCTTTAATGGCTGGCTGACCCGCAACGCCACCTAATTGAATCTGACCTGAAACATCACCCTCCGCATACACATTATGCTCTGGATTAATCCAGTGCAAGAAATCAGATAATGGCACATCTAAAAAAAACAGGGACAAGTCGATATTGTACGGTTTAAGCAGCGAAAAATTTCCTCGAGCTGTCATTCCTTTAAAAGATATCGGATCAAGAAAGAACTTATCATCTTTAAATTCAAACGTTCCAAGAGAAACATGTTTTCCCTCATCTGCCTTCAGGTTTCTCTCGTCTCGTCCAACAGACCCTCTGATAAAAGGTTCTGCGTTAGGGCGCTCGATGATTCTTGCAGTCCCACTTAACGCTGTTGAAATATCAAAAACAAAAGCCTTAAGCCCATGGACCGCTAGATCGAAATGAACAATATCGTCTTCTGCACTAACACCTTGGAAAAAAATGACCCCGTTATCTAGAACATTCACTTCTAGGTTCACTTCTTTCGTTAATAAATTCGCATTCCCTCGAAAGGAAAGATCCGCGCAAACTACCTTTGCCCAAAGTAGCAAAACACTAACAACAACAATAATCTTTTTTATCATTTATTCAAATATCAGTTCTTCATTTTTTCGTTTAACGTTAACTGTGCTGCCTTCTTTAAAACGACCAGAAATCATATCTTCTGCTAAAGGATCTTCTAAAAACCGCTGGATAATTCTTTTAAGTGGTCGCGCACCAAAAGTTGGATCAAACCCTTTCTCGACAAAGAACTCAATAGCATCGTTAGAAAGATTAATATGAATATCTTTCTCCTTAAGCCGATCCGTTACTTCCTGAACTTCTAAGTTAACAATCTGAATAAGATCTTCCTTTGTCAACGACTGAAAAACAATAATATCATCTAATCGATTTAAAAACTCTGGCTTAAATGTGTTTTTGATTTCATCTAAAAGACGTGTCTTCATATCCTGATAGGTCACCTCTTTGTCCTGAGAAGCAAAACCAAGAGAACCCTTTTGTCTCAAGATTTCTGCTCCAACATTAGATGTCATAATAATAATTGTATTTCTAAAATCAATGCGTCGGCCCAAGCTATCCGTCAAGCGTCCATCTTCTAAAACCTGTAACAAAAGGTTAAAGACATCTTGATGAGCTTTTTCAATCTCATCTAAAAGGATAACCGCATAAGGCTTACGCCTTACTTTTTCAGTCAACTGGCCGCCCTCTTCGTATCCAACATATCCAGGAGGCGCACCAATTAATCGAGATACATTAAATTTGTCCATGTACTCAGACATATCGATTTGAATAATGGCATTCTCGTCACCAAACATAGATTCAGAAAGCACCTGTGCCAAAAGCGTTTTTCCAACGCCAGTTGGCCCTAAAAACATAAATGAACCAATCGGTCTCGCAGGATTCTTAATCCCTGCTCGCGAACGACGCACAGCACGCGCGATTGCGCTTATAGCTTCTTTTTGACCAATAACAATCTTTGACAAGCTCTCTTCAAGCTTTAAAAGCTTATCAGTTTCTTTTTGCTCTAAACGAATCAGAGGAATTCTAGTCCACTGCGCAATAACCTTGGCAATATCTTCTTCGGTAATTGTTGGTGTCACGCTATCTCGATGCTGCATCCATTCTTTTCGCATCACATCAAGCTTTTCTCTCGCTTCTCTTTCTTTGTCGCGCATCTGTGCTGCTTTTTCAAAATCTTGACTTTTTATAAATGCCTCTTTTTCTTGTCTAAAGTGTTCAATTTCTTCTTCAGATTTCTTAATGTCTTCAGGAACAATCATGACATCCAAGCTTGCACGTGCACCCGTCTCATCCAAAAGATCGACAGCCTTATCTGGCAAAAATCGCCCAGAAACATATCGATCTGACAATTTTGCTGCAGCCTCGATAGCCTCTGGAGAATATTTAACTCTATGATGCGCTTCATATCTATCTTGAAGTCCTTTTAAAATCTGGATCGTTTCATCCACCGATGGAGGCTCAACCATAATCGTCTGAAATCGTCTTTCAAGAGCAGCATCTTTTTCAATATTTTTTCGATATTCATCAATCGTAGTAGCCCCAACACACTGAATTTCTCCTCGAGCTAAAGCTGGCTTTAAAATATTAGCAGCATCAATCGCACCCTCAGCAGCACCAGCCCCAACGAGCGTATGAATTTCATCAATAAATAAAATAATTTTCTTCGATCGTTTAATCTCATCCATAATCGCTTTAATACGCTCTTCAAACTGACCACGATACTTTGTTCCAGCAATCATCATTGCTAAATCAAGAACAATAATATTCTTATCCCTTAAATTTTCTGGAATATCGCCCGCCACAACTAACTGCGCAAGACCTTCAACGATCGCTGTCTTTCCAACACCGGCTTCACCAATCAAAACAGGATTATTTTTATTGCGACGCGTTAAAATCTGGATAATGCGCTCGATTTCCATGCTACGTCCAATAACAGGATCAAGCTTCCCATCCCTTGCAAGTTTATTTAAATTTCGCCCGTAGGCATCAATAGCAGGCGTTTTTCCTTTTTTTACTTGTTTTTCTTCTTCTGTTCCGAATCCTGGAATGCCAGAACCAAGGAGTTCCATAATTTCATTGCGCACCTTCTCCAAATCTACACCCATATTTAAAAATACGCGATATGCCACTCCTTCGCCTTCTCGAATAAGTCCAAGAAGCAAATGTTCTGTTCCAATATAATTGTGACCCAAAGCCCTAGCTTCCTCAGCGGAAAGCTCTAAAGCCTTTTTAGATCGCGGAGTAAATGGAATATCTCCCATGACCTGCGTTTGAGGTCCAGGCTGAACAACCTTCTCAACTTCAATTCGAATCGACTCAAGATCAAGTCCAAGTTTTTGCAAAACCGCAGCGGCCACACCTTCACCTTCTCGAATCAGCCCAAGAAGCAAATGTTCTGTTCCGATATAATCATGATTAAATCGCTTAGCCTCTTCCTTAGCTAAAACAATAACTTTTCTTGCTCGCTCTGTAAATCTGTTAAACATATACATCCTCCTAATAATAAAAAAATGTTAAAATAATTTCTTTTTATGCTTTACCTAATTTGTCTCGAATAAGCGCTGCCCTCTTCGCATCCCTCTCGGAAGCGCCAAGTTTTTTGCCCTCAATTTTCTGAAGATGCGCTGGCTGAATCATAATAAACAATTCATTAATAGACTGAGTGTTAACATCTTTCACAATTCCGGAATCAATCCCAAGACGTACCATCGATAAAAGATCAACAGTCTCTTGGCTTGAAATAATATGTGCATTCTTTAAAATACCTAATGATCGACAAATTTTATCTTCTAGAATAGCTTTGTTTTGAACCAACAATGCTTGTCGAGCCTGTTCTTCCTGCTCAATAATTTGTCGAACAAGCCCATTAATGTTTTGCAAAATATCTTCTTCGCTATGACCTAAAGAAACCTGATTAGAAATCTGAAAAAAGTTTCCTATCGCCTGTGTTCCTTCACCATAAAATCCACGCGATGCAAAACTAAGCTTCGCAATCGCCTCTAAAACTTTATTAATCTGCTTTGTCATAACAAGTGCTGGCAAATGCAACATCACGGACCCACGAATACCAGTTCCAGTATTAGTTGGACATGCAGTTAAATAACCCCAGTCAGATCGAAAAGCATAATTAATTTTCTCAGACAACAAATCATCGATCATGCTCACAATCTTCCAGGTCTCTGTTAAATTAAATCCGGACTGCATCGCTTGAATGCGAAGATGATCTTCTTCGTTAATCATGATCGATAAAACTTCTTCTCTTGAAATCACAATTGCCTTGCCTTCGCCTGAGGCGGCATGATCATGGCTCATTAAATGACGCTCAATCAAAAATTGACGATCAAGGTTATCCATCTCATTAATTTTAAGAAAAATTGAATCTTTAAAATACTCACTCGACGTAATCGCACTTTGAATCGTTTTAAAAACTTCAGCTAAATCTTTTCGGTTTGCTCTTGTTGGAAATGGAATCTTGTCCAGATTACGCGCCAGTCTAATCCTAGAAGACATAACAATGTGAGACTGCGGACCTGTGCTCTTAAGCCATTCGCCAGTATGCTGAATTAAATCTTCTAAGCTCATGCGCCCTCTCCTTTGTTTTCAAAAGATCGAATTTCATCTCGCAAAATTGCAGCTTGTTCAAAATCTTCAGATAAAATTGCTTGTTGCAATTTATTTTTCAGCACCTGCTCTGGATCTTCTTTATCATTTAAAATTTCACCTGAAGGCTTTGTGTCAACTTCTTCCTTAAAATGTAATGGTGTCTTGCCTAAATGATGAGCAGAGCCATGAATCTTTTTTAAAAGCGCGGATAAATGCGATCGAAACGATGTATAACATTCACTACACCCTAAGCGACCGAACTTTCTAAAATCATCATAACCCAATGCACAATTTGGGCATTGCAGCTTTTCCTTCTCCTCAGCCTTAATCTGCTTACCAAAATCAGATAATCCAGCTAAAAGATCAGCTAATCCAAACTGCTGCTCCATTTGTACACTACGCTCTTTAGCGCAATCTTCGCAAATATGCATCTCTGTCATTTGTCCATCGACAATCTCTGTCAGATGAACTGTTGCTTTTTTCTTTCCGCAGGCATCGCACTGCATAGAATCCTCCAAATAATAATTTTAATATTTTACGCCATCTTTTGGCGTAATAGATCGAAACAACTTGATCAGCTTCAGCGTTGTTTTTCCTGGTTTTCCAGAACCAATCACCCGCCCATCGACCTTAACAATCGGAATAACTTCAGCCGCTGTTCCTGTTAAAAAACATTCATCTGCTGTATATACTTCATGACGTGTCATCAACCGTTCATATGCTTTAATTTTATTCTTTTGAGCAAGAGCGATAACTGCATCACGTGTAATGCCACATAGACGCCCATTCGGTGGAGTCAAAAGCTCTTCATCCTTTAGAATAAAAATATTATCACCTGTACACTCGGCAACATATCCTTGTGAATCAAGCATAAGTGCTTCCATATATCCAGAAGTGCTTGCTTCAATTTTTGCGAGAATATTATTTAAATAATTTAAAGACTTTAATTGCGGATTAAGCGCCTCATTTAAATTGCGAACCGTAGGAACAGTGATGATCTCCATGCCGTTTCGATAAAGCTCTTTTGGATAAAGGGCAATCTTATCTGCAATAATGACAACCGTTGCATTGCTTTTACATTTTCTAGGATCAAGGCCAAGATCTCCTTCGCCACGACTAATAATAACGCGGATATACGCATCCGATAATTTATTTGCTTTAAGTGTTTTAACAATCGCCTGAATCATCTGATCTTGAGTCAGATGAACTCTAAGCATCATGCTGTGTGCTGTTTCATAAAGCCTTTCAATATGCTCTTTTAACTTAAACACATTGCGCTTATATGTTCTAACTCCTTCAAATGCACCATCCCCATAAAGATATCCGTGATCAAACACAGATATTTTTGCATCTTTTTTCTCTACAAGTTTTCCGTTTAAATAGATTTTCATGCTAACCCCTTTTTAAAAAATAGTTTAACCAGATAATTTTCCATCCTGAACATGAAGAACTCTTTTTGCCCTTTGAGCAATGCCTTGGTCATGAGTGACCATCACAACCGTTTGACCAAAATCTTCATTAAGCTGCAGCAAAAGATTGATAATCTTTTCACCAGACTTTGAATCTAAATTTCCGGTTGGCTCGTCACACAAAACAACCTTTGGATCATTCATTAAACAGCGAGCAATGGCCACTCTTTGCTGCTCACCGCCAGACAACTGAGCCGGCTTATGATCAATGCGATGACCCAATCCAACTTTTTCCAAAAGCGCTTGTCCTGCCTGCTCTAACTGTTTCTTGTTGCTAAAAACTTGATTAACCAATCCTGGCAAAATAACATTTTCAATTGCTGTAAATTCCGGTAAAAGATGATAAAACTGAAAAACAAAACCTATCTGTGTATTACGCAAAAACGAAAGTCTTGCATCATTTAATTCATAAATATCTTTTCCATCAAAAAAGACATTACCTTCACTCGGGCGATCTAACCCACCCAAAATATGTAAAAGCGTTGACTTACCAGCACCCGAAGGACCAACAAGCGCAACAAATTCTTTTTCATGAATCGTCAAGTTGACACCCCGCAAAACTTCTACAGGCTGACCAACATCGTAATACGTTTTATGAACATTAACTGTACTAAACATTTTTATTCGTAACGTAACGCCTCCACAGGTCCTAACGCACCTGCTTTTTTCGCCGGATAGATTGTCGCACAATAGCTAATCAAAAGAGCTGCCACTGCAATCATTAAAAGATCGCCCAACTCTAAAAGAACAGGCAATCGATCAATATAGTAAATATCTTCAGGTAACTTAATAAATTGGTACTTTTTTAAAAGCAAGCTTAATCCAACGCCGCCAACAAAACCAAAAAATATTCCGATAATCCCAATGGCCATACCTTTCATGACAAAAATTCTTTCAATCGCTTTTCTTGGAACACCAATAGCTTTTAAAATACCAATATCTTTAATCTTGCTAGTCACAGTAACAATAAGAGTGCTGACAATGTTAAACGACGCAACCAAAACAATGAGCGTCAAAATTATAAACATAGCAAATTTCTCAAGCTTAAGCGCTGCAAAAAAATTTCGATTTGAATCAATCCAAGTTTTTACTAAAAAACTATATCCAATCGCCTGATAAATTTTTCTTTTTATTTCAGGTGCTGCATAGACATCTTTAAGTTTTAACGCAATTCCGCTTACGATACCGCTTGGAAAACCAAAAATCTCTTGTGCTTGTTTAAGACTAATCAAAACCAAACTCATATCGTAATCATACATTCCAGAACTAAAAATACCTGTAATGACAAGCTCGTGACGCCACCCTTTTCCAGCACGCCCTGCCACTGGCGCAATCACCGTAATTATATCGCCTACCTTTCTTCCAAGATAAGCAGCCAGTTCACTTCCAACAACCACCCCATTGCCAACTAAACTCTCAAGATTTCCTTGAACAAGATATTCCTTTATCTTTGTAACATCTCCTGCCGTTCGAGGATCAACACCACGCGCCACAATATTCATAACTTGATCGTCGTATTCTAAAAAAAGGGGGCCTTGCACATATGGAGTTGTAGCAACAACACCGTCAATAGACTCAACTTTATTCTCTAATTCTTTAGAAAAATGCAAACCAGTTTCTTTTTCAATTACAATATGAGCATTCGTTCCAATAATCTTTTCACGTAAATCCCGATCAAATCCTGTCATAACCCCGATAACGATAATAAGCGCTGTTACGCCAATTGCAACACCAGCAATTGCCACAAAATTAATAAGCGATAAAAACGGTTCTTTTTTAGCTGACAAATAACGAAAGCTTATCCAACCTTCATAATTCATTTTCGCCCTTATCTTTTTTTGCTTGCGGCTTTAGAAGCGGAAACAAAATAACATCTCGGATGGATGGCGCATCTGTTAAAAGCATCACAAGTCGATCAATGCCGATACCTAATCCTCCTGCCGGTGGCATGCCATATTCAAGTGCATTCAAGAAGTCTTCGTCCACATTACGCAAACCTGTTTCGGTGTCGTCTTTTAAATCTTCAATTAAGCGCTGACGCTGCTCTATTGGATCGTTCAACTCAGAATAAGCATTTCCAATCTCCATGCCAGCAACAAAACATTCAAAACGTTGTGCAACGGAAGGATCATCTTCTCTTGCTTTTGCCAAAGGAGATAAAAACGTAAAATAATCAACTAAAAATATTGGATTCATCGTCGACTCTTCATCCAAAAGATCTTCAACAATCTTCATAACAGCAGAACGCGTTAACGTATCAACCGCAGCAACTTTTCTTTTTGCCTTTACTTTCTCAAGCATAGCTTTTGCATCATCTGTTGAATTAATATCAAACATGTCTTTAACAATCTTTGTAAAAGATCTTCTCTCCCATGGTGGAGTAAAATCAATTTCTTTTCCTTGATACATTACTTTATAACTTCCGTGCAACTCTTTTGCTAAAAAACTAACCAAATCTTCCGTAAGCTTCATCATGTCCTCATAATCAGCATACGCCTCATATACTTCCATCATCGTAAACTCTGGATTATGTCTCGTTGAAATACCTTCATTTCTAAAATTACGATTCATTTCATAAACTCTTTCAAGCCCGCCAACTAGCAGACGCTTTAAATAAAGCTCTGGAGCGATACGTAAAAAAACTTCCATGTCATACGCATTATGCAAACTCTTAAATGGTTTTCCTCTAGCGCCACCTGCCATAGGCTGCAACATTGGTGTCTCCACCTCCAAAAAATTTCTTTTATCTAAAAAAGAACGAATCATTGAAACAATCTTACTTCTTTTAACAAACAAATCTCTAACTTCTTCATTAGCAATTAAATCCACATAGCGTTGACGATATCGAATCTCCACATTTTTTAAACCATGCCATTTCTCAGGAAGACACATCAAAGATTTTGATAAAATCGTAATTTTAAAAACACGAATACTCTCTTGCTCTGTTTTTGTCTTAAACAACTGTCCCTCAACGCCAATAATATCGCCAATATCCAAATGATGCGCTATATCAAAAAGCTCTTCACCAACATTATTTAATTTTATGAAAAGCTGTATTTTTCCAGTCACATCCACAAGATCCATAAAAATAACCTTGCCATGTGTTCGACTCGCCATAATACGGCCAGCAACAATAACCTCTTTTTCTTCTTCAAAATTGCTTAAAGTGTCAGAAATACTTGCTGTTCGAATAAATTTTCCACCATACGGCTTTAAACCCTTGGCTTTAAGATTTTTTAGTTTTTCATTACGAATTTGTTTAATTTCTTCAATTTCCACAAGGCTCTCCTACTATTAGTATTAATATTAAATATTTAGTAGTTTATTATATAGAAAAGGACAAAAAGTGTCAACGAAAAGCACCCGCAAAATATTGAGTATAAAAAGCATAAAAAATGCTCAATATCTAACAAACACAAAGGTTAAAAAATTAGAAATGGTAGGATTTTAATAAAAATGATTTCTTTTTACGAATATCTTCGAATGCTAGTCATAACTTTACCAACAATCGAAGTCTCCTCTGTGACAGGAATCGGCTCATATTTTGGGTTGGCCGGAACAAGAAAATAATGCGTCCCTATTCTACTCAATCGCTTAACCGTCGCCTCTTCGCCTATCAAAGCAACAACAATTTCGCCAACCTGAGCAACTGCTTGTCGTCGGACCAAAACAAGATCATTCGACATAATACCCGCTTCAATCATGCTATCGCCTTTTACGCGCAATGCAAAAATATCTGAATCTGAAAAATAAACATCGTCCAAATCCACATATCCTTCAATATCTTCAACAGCCAAAGTCGGACTGCCAGCAGCAACCGCTCCTAAAATAGGCACGCGAAAAGCTTCCTTAACCAATTCAATTGCCCGCGCTTTTCCTTCACTCACCCTAATATAGCCCTTATCAACAAGAGCCTTAAGATAATCTCGTACTGTTCCAGTTGAAGAAAAGCCAAATTCTTGAGCAATCTCTCGAATTGTCGGCGGAATTTTTTCATCTTTGATTTGATTAAAAATAAATCGCAAAACATTTTTTTGCTTATCTGTAAGATTCTTAACCATGAATTAATACTACCACACGCTTGTGTGGATGTCAATAATTTTAAGAATGAGATCTTTGAAATGTTTACATCTGAAGGACATGCTCGAGAATAACATCCGCTTGCTTAGCGGCTGCGATGTTAACTCTTGGAGACAATAGTGGAGCATTGCAACTATCTGTTTTTAAATCACCTATCAGAAAAAAATTATTCTTGATGCGATGAACTTTGATGTCATCGCTCTTACCTATTCCTGCCATCCCCGATGCAGATACAATAAATTTGTCTGTTTTTAAGAAATACTCAACAAAAATACTTTTATATTCTGCTTTGTCAAAGGCTTCAACAACGATATGGCAATCAACGAACAAGTCAGCAATATTATTTCCTTCAACTTTTTGCGAAGATACTTCAATGTCAATATCAGGATTAATGCGTTTAAGATTTTCTTTTAAAACTTCAACCTTCTTTTTTTCATTTTGATCATAAAAATAAAATTGTCGATTCAAATTTGAAAATTCTATTAAATCAAAATCAACAATACTAAAATGCTTAAATCCAACACGAACTAAATTAAATGCGCAGTTAGATCCCAGTCCCCCAGCACCAGCGATACCAATCTTAACAGATCGAACTTTCTTAAACTTTTCTTTTCCAAAAACTTCTAAAAGTTTTTGCTCAAAATCATTCATTTTATATCGCCATCCAATCTTTTAATACAGGCTGATATCCTTTTTGATGAAGAAATTCAATAATTTCAGAAACGTTACGCTTATCCGATATTTCGAATTGAGATATTTTATTATTTTCATCAGCAATAGCGGTATGTCCGCCTACTTGCGTTGTTGAGCCTGCCGACATACGTGTGACACCAAGCGGCAATACATTCTCTCGAAATTCTGAAGATTCTCTCGTCGATATCGTAATACCAAGTCGCGGCAAGAAGATCCTTAATGCTAAAATCATCTGAACAACATTCTTATCAGTTACGATGCAGATTGGCTGAAAGTTTCCCTCAGCAGGTCTTAAACGTGGAAGCGAAATACTTATTTCTGAATCAAAAAATTTATCCTGCAAATATTGCGCATGGAGACCGAGCAAAAAAACTTCTCTCTGCCAATCGGATAGTCCCAACAAAACACCAATATTAACTGTGCGCATTTTTACAGCTAATGCTCTCTCTGGCGCATCTAAACGAAATAGATAATCTGCCTTCGGTCCTGAACGGTGAACCTGACCATATGTCTCCTTATCGTAAACTTCCTGATAAATCGTAAGTCCGTCGACACCGGCATCAATCAGCTCCTTGTACTCATCAACCTCTAATGCATAAATTTCAAGAGAAACTGAACTAAAATATTTCTGTAAAATTTTAACACATTCTTTTACATAATTTACTGGACTATATGTTCGAGAACCACCTGTTAAAAGAAGAACATGTTTTAACCCCGTCTTTGAAATAAACTGGACCTCAGCATCAACTTCATCAAAACTTAATTTCTTTCTTTGAATCTTATTTGTTCGATTAAAACCGCAATAAATACATTCATTATCGCAAAAATTTGAAACATACATTGGAGTGTAAAGCTGAATTGCTTTTCCAAAATATTGAAGAGTAAGCGCATGGGCTCGAGTTGCCATCTGCTCTAACAAAGGCTCTGCCTTTATTGATAAAAGAGAAAGGAATTGAAATGCCGATACATTAGAGGCATTCAAAGCTTTTTGAATTGTTTGCGGATCAACAGTATTCAAAAAATTCTGAACATCAAAATCCTCATATTTCTTATAAATATCAAAAAAACTCATCGCTACTATTTCTCTTCCTCTCTTAAAAATCCTGTCAAAGGTGACGAAGCGCTCGCTTCGCTTACGCTAAAGCCTAATCCAGAAAGATAAGCAAGTCGCCCTGCCTCAACCGCCAATTTAAACGCCCTTGCCATCGAAACAGGATTCTCGGCAATAGCAACCGCCGTGTTAACCAAAACAGCATCACACCCAAGCTCCATGCACTCCGCAGCTTGCGCCGGACTTCCGATGCCAGCATCAACAACAACTGGAACATTAATTTCACTAACGATAATTCGAACTAGCTCTTTTGTTTTTAATCCACGATTGCTTCCAATAGGCGCGCCCAAAGGCATTACAGCTTTTGCGCCAACATCAACTAATCTTTTTGCAGCCATCAGATCCGGACTCATATAAGGCAAAACCATAAATCCTTCTTTTGATAAAATTTCTGTAGCTTTAATCGTTTCAAAATTGTCAGGTAGCAAATATTTATTATCTGAAATGACTTCTATTTTTATCCAATTGCCACACCCAGAAGCTTTGGCAAGATGAGCAATGCGTACAGCCTCCTCGGCATTACGCGCTCCTGATGTATTTGGCATCAGCAAGCAATCCTTTGGAATATAGTCTAGAATGTTTTCATCATCCGAATCTTGATCTACACGCCTAAGCGCAACAGTGACAACAGAAGCATTTGAAACTTCCAAAACATCTTTAATAATCTTTTTGCTTGGAAACTTTCCCGTTCCAATAAACAACCGACTCTCCAAATTCTGATCAGCAATTTCTAAAATATCATTCATTTTTATCCTCCTCCAACAAAACTTACAATTTCAATAATATCTTTTTCCTTAATAACAATAGACGACAAATCGTTTCTATCAACAATCTTAGCGTTATATTCTACAACGACTCTATTTCTATTAAGGCCTTTCTGGTCTAAAAGCTCTGATAGAGTCGTTTCTGTTTCGAATACCTGTTCTGCTCCGTTAATGCGAACTTCCATCATAAGCCTTTCTGAAAACTTTTTATTTTACCTTTAAGCACTCTTGTTCTTTCGATAACATTATCTGATTCTACAATACAACGGATAACCGCGATATTTTTCGCTCCTCTTTCTAGAAGTGAGTCAATATTCTTCAAATTGATTCCGCCAATAAATATGACAGGTTTTTGCGCAATCTTTAAAATACTTTCAACATCATCAAGTCCAATAAAATAATCTTTTGTCTTCGTATAAAAGATTGGGCCAAATGCCAAATAATCACAATCTTTACTTTGTGCATTTTGAAACTGATCCATAGAATGAGTCGATATGCCGATTATTTTCTCATTACCTAAAATAGATCGAACCTGATCGACAGAATATTGCTTTAAATCTTCTTGGCCTAAATGGACTCCATCAGCATTAACTTCTTTTGCTAAAAAAGGATCATCATTAACAATAAAAGTAACATTGTTTTCTCGACAAAGATTAACTAACTCTTTTCCTATCTTTCGCAATTCATTTTTTTCTTTATTCTTTTCACGCATTTGCACAATATCAACACCGCCTAAGATAGCATCTCTAACAACTTCCGCTGTTTTCTTAGGGCTACTACATTCTTCACCGGTGACAAGATATAAGCTATAATCTTTTATTTTGATCATCATTATTTCATTTTGGAACCCAACTTGCGTTGGGCTTTCTATTTGGCTTTTCCTAAAAAACATGCAAAGAAGCCAAATAAAAAAAATCCACTTCTGATCTGAAGTGGAAAATAAAATTTCTCTTTTCTCCCTACGCTGGCATTATCCAGATCAGGTAAATCTCGTTAAAAACAAGATAGCGGGTCTTCTGTCTACATCACAGCGTTCTCAGAGCGTTACGCGCACTCCCCGGTTTTTATGTCCATTGATTAAACCATACATGACCTTTTCTGTCAATAAAATTTACATACCCACAATACAAATATCGTGCCCATTGGCTAATCGCAAACAATTTTCCTCATCGATCACAATAGTTTTATCTGCCTCAACCGCCAGGCAAGAAGCTTTAACTTTAATCATATTCTTTATTGTTCTCGGACCCACAACAGGAACATCAAATCGCAAATCTTGATTCGGCTTGCTAGTTTTGACAACAACCGCATTTTTTTGCGCAATTTTTCCACCACGCAAAATCGCTTGATCCGTTCCTTCCATCGCTTCGATCGCAACAATCGCCTTCTCTTTTATAACAACAGTTTGTCCCACATCAAGCTCTCCCATTTGCCTTGCAATCGTTGCCCCGAATTCAATATCTACAAGCTCTTGCTCACTTGGACCTCTTTTTGTAAACGTTCCTTTAACTGCCATATAATCCTTCAAAAACATTGTCGAATCTAAAAGCGTCATTCCATTTCTTTCTAAAGCATCTGCTACTGCAGAAAAAATAGTGTCTGCCTTTCGATCCTTAAGCGCTTCAAAAAGCTTCTGAAGCTCTCCGTCAATTGCAACCTTTTCATCAAAAAGATTTCTCTGGCTAACCTGACCCGCCATAATAACATTCTCAACATTCTCAGACTTAAAAAACTCAAAAAGCCTTTTAAGCTCACCGGCCCCTACCCAAAAAATTCTATCAACAAAAGGTGTTAAAAAAATAGACGTGTCCCCTTTAATAGCGACCGCAGTTACTCGATACCCTTGTCGTCGAGCCTCATGGGCAAAAAGAAAGGGAAACTTTCCGTTTCCCGCAATGAGCCCAAGATTCTTTTTACTTATTTTACTCATCAGCTACAAAGTCCCCTCTTAGAACTCTCAACAAAATCAATTAAATGCTTAATATCATCTGTCAACGAAATTTGCTTTTTCATTTCTTCAACAGCATGCTTTTTTGTTAAATTAGAGAAAAACAATAATTTAAATGCCTTCTTTAAGTTTCGTATTAAATCCAAAGAAAAATTAGAACGTTTTAACCCAATAGAATTTAGCCCATATACACGTGCTGGATGCCCATCACATGTTGAAAAAGGTGGAATATCTTGCACAACTTTAGAGCATCCCCCGATAATAGAAAGCTTTCCTAAGCGAACAAATTGATGAATCGCCGTAAGTCCACCTACAACAGCTCCATCTTCTAATGTCACATGTCCAGCAAGGGTTCCAACGTTAGCAAGCGTACAATTATCACCAATAACACAATCATGGGCGACATGTGAATAAGCCATCAAAAGATTATCATTCCCAATAGCTGTTTTTCCGCCTTCTCCTGTTCCAGGATTAATGGTTACATATTCACGAAAAATATTATTCTCACCAATCTCAAGATACGTCTTTTCTTCTTCTTTATATTTCCGATCCTGAGGAATGCTTCCAATAACGGCTCCTGAAAACAATTCACAATTCTTTCCAATTGCTGTATTTCCCTCTATGACACAACCCTGACCCACTTTGACTCCATCAGATAAAACAACACCTTCTCCGACGGACGTATAAGGCCCGACAATAACCGTATCGGCTAATTTTGCTTTAGAATGGATAATTGCTGTTTTATGTATTTCCATAGATTTATTGATCCAAATAAGAAACATCCATAAACGAAAAGCCAAGCTCTGCCTCGACGACAACCTTACCTTCTACTTTAGCGATACCCTTGACCTGTGCAATGCGAGACTTGCATCGAATCACATCCACTTCGAAAACAAGTTGATCACCAGGTTCTACAACTCTTCTAAATTTTACTTTATCAATCGCCATAAAAAGCGCTAATTTATCTTTATTTTGAGGATCTGTTAATACAGCTATTCCTCCAACCTGTGCCATAGCCTCAACCATAAGGACTCCAGGCATAACAGGTTTTTGAGGAAAATGTCCCTGAAAAAATTCTTCGTTCGCTGTGACATTTTTTATCGCAACAGCTCTTTTTCCAGATTCAAGCTCAACAACACGATCCACAAGTAAAAAAGGATATCGATGTGGCAATATTTTCTGAATGCCATTAATATCAAGAGCTGTTTTATTAAAAAACTCGTGCCCTTTTGGCGTAAATCGAGACGCGTATTTCTCTTTTTGCTCCACGATCTTTTGCAAAAGTTGCCGATTTAAATTATGTCCACTTTTTACTGCAACCACATGCCCACAAATCGGCATCCCTAAAAGATACAAATCCCCAATAAAATCCAAAACTTTATGCCGAGCAAATTCTTGATCAGAGCGAAGCACATTATCTTTTACTCCATCGTCTCCAACAACAAGAGTATTTTTATAATTAGCACCTTTCCCCAATCCTTTTTCCTGAAGCGCTTTTGCCTCGCTTTCCAAGCAAAAAGTTCGTGAAGATGCGATTTGATCTTCGAATGTTTCCATGTCAATTTTTTCATTAAAAAACTGTGATGACAACGCAGGGTGATCATAATCCAACGTATATGAAATTCTTAAAAAATTTGACGGGACAACAAAAATAGAAGCCCCATTATCTTTCACCCAAATAGGCTCTTTAATATCAAAAACTTCCTTTGGAGCATCTTGCTCGACAATGCCAGCAACCTTTAAAGCTTTTAAGAATTCAATACAACTTCCATCAAGTCCTGGTAGCTCATCGCCATTAATCTCAATAACAACATTATCAATTTCCATGCCATAAAGTGCTGCCATCACATGTTCAACCGTATGAATAATAACTTCTCCTTTGCCAATAGACGTGCATCGTGGCATTGCTTTATCATCAACAATCATTGAATGGCTTGCTTCAATAACTGGCTTATCTGCAAGATCAACTCTTACGAACTGAATCCCTGTATCCTTCTCTGCAGGCTTAAAGACAAGTTTTACCTTATTCCCAGTATGAAGGCCAATGCCTTCCACAAAAATTTCTTTTTTAATTGTCTTTTGTTTTCGACTTATCATTTGTTATTATCTTTTTCAAGAATTTCAATTCTTCTTCTTAAATCATGAATCATCTTTATGTATTCTGGAAGACGCTGCAATGATGCATTAACCTTTTTTGCCTTATCGTGCGGCTTAGCTGGATATCCTGAAACAATCGTCTTAGGGGCAACTGATTTTGTTACACCTGCCTGTGCAGCGACAATAGCACCTTCACCAATCGTCAAATGCCCAGCAATGCCTGCTTGTCCAGCCAAAATCACCCTGTCTTTAATATCAACACTACCTGAAATACCTGCTTGTGCGCAAACAATGCAATTCTGACCAATAACAACGTTGTGCGCGATCTGAACTAAATTGTCGATCTTCGTTCCTTTGCCAATAAATGTTTTATCAAATCGTGCACGATCGACAGTGACATTAGAACCGATCTCAACATTATCTTCAATCACAACAGTTCCAATTTGTGGAATTTTCTCATGCATGCCATCAACATCAGCAAATCCAAAACCATCAGATCCAATCACTGTTCCTGAGTGAATGATGACATTGTTACCAATTGTAATTCGCTCTCGAATTGTTGTGTTTGGATAAATCAAACATTTTGTCCCAATCTTCGTCTCATATCCAACAAAGCATCCGCTATAAATAATGCTGTCATCTTCGACTTCAGCCTTACTCTGAATAACTGCATAAGGGCCAATGCAAACATTTTTTCCAATAACAGCATCATCTGCAATGATAGCTGTCGGATGAATACCTTTAACATAATGAGACAAATCGCCAACGACAATAGCCGCTAGCTTAGAAAATGCGAGAGATGGATTCTTTGTAAGAATCAAGTTTTTCTTTGACAGCGAAACATCTTCAGGAACAATAACGGCCGAAGCTTTTGTTTCTTCTATCAAAGAAAAATACTTTGGATTAGCTACAAAGGTAATCTCTCCCTCTCTGGCCTCCTTAATGCCAGAAATGCCCATGATGACAACATTGTCATCTCCATGGACTTTTCCGTCAATCAGCTGTGCAATTTCAGCGAGAGTTTTTTGCATTTGAAAACAACTTTGAGTTATTTCTTTTTGTTAAGAATCTCTAAAACTTTATCTGTTAAATCTAGTGTTTTGCTACCATAAATTAAAACACGATCATTTAAAATGATGTCATAATTGTCTTTTTCAGCGTAACTCTTAACAACCTCTTCAATTTCTAATAAAATTTCACGAATCTTTTCATCACGCTCTTTACGCAAATCTGTTTGTTTCTGACGATCAAATTCAATAAGAGTATTTTTATCTTTATTAATCTCTACTTTTAACTTCTCTTTTTCTGCTTCCTTAAGCAAAACAAGTTTACGTTCTGCTTCTTGAATCTTTTCAAGCTTTTTATTGCGCGATTTTTGATATTCTACGCTTTTCTTTTCTAGCGTTTCATCATAATTGCCCGTCTTAGAATATTCATCAAAAACACGACTCAGATCAACATAAGCAATTTTAAGAGTCGTCTGCGCATAACTAACCGCTGTTAATGATAGTGCAAAAATAACTGCCAGAAATAAACTGAAAACTTTTTTCATAAAACCCTCCTTAAACTAGATGTTAAAATGATCGACTAATACTAAAATAAAACTTCCCCGACCTTTCTTCTTCCCCTGGCTCATCATTAAGTGGATATCCGTAATCCAAGTTAATCGGACCAATCGGTGTCTTAACACGAAGCCCTAAACCTGTTCCTGTTTTAAGATCTCCTTTTCCAAAATCTTCAATCTTTTTCCAAACATTACCAACATCAAAAAACGCTGCAAGCTTAACAAAATCAAGCAAAGGAATCGTGTACTCGATGTTACCAACCAGCAAGCTCTCGCCACCAATAGGGTCATTTGTTGCAGCATCTAATGGACCGACTTTTCGCTCATTGTACCCTCTAATTGTTTTTGCACCACCAGCAAAAAATCGCTCATAAATTGGAACTTCATCTGAATCTCCATAGGAATCAGCAAACCCTGTTCTTAAACGAAATTCCAAGACCGAATCATTTGGCATCGGAATAAGATAATTTGCCTTTGTTTGAAATCGATAAAAATCTTTATCGCCTCCTAAAAGTCCGCCAGCATAATCAACCGTTCCACTTAAAACAAGTCCTTTTGTCGGACTAAAGATGCTGTCACGAGAATCATGTGTCAAAGTAAAACTCGTAACGCTGACCACATTTTTCCCAGCTTCTTTTGCTAACTCACTACTAACACCAGTTGCTAAATTACTAATCGTAATCTCTTCTCTGCGATACATTGTTCCTGCAGACAAATATTCTGTAAGCTGTTTTCCAAAACGAATATCTCCACCCATGCGTTTTTCATCATACGCATATCCTGTGTCTGATTCACGATCTGTTTTTGTACGATAAAGATCAAAACCTCCGGAAATTGGATAATCAAAAATCCATGGCTCTGTAAAACTTAGTCGTGCATTATTCCGAACAGAACCGACCTCAGCTCGAACTAAGATATTCTGCCCGCCTCCTGTAAATGTTGGCCAATTTGTAAAATCAAAATTCTTTTGTTCAACTTCAACAAATCCAACCAATTGATCAACCGTGCTGTATCCACCACCGAAACTAAAGCTTCCCGTTTTGGCTTCTTTGACCTGGACAACTAAATCTTTTCTGTCCGCATACGGCGTATCTTGAACATCATAATCAATTTCTTCAAAATACCCTAAATTCTTCAAACGCTCTTTACTTCGACGCAATTTAGTTCCGTCAAAAGCATCACCTGGCTTTAGGCGCAATTCTCGTCGAACAACGATATCACGTGTTCTTGTGTTTCCTTGAATCTCAATTTTATTAACATACGCAATATCGCCTTCTTGAATATCAAGACGCACATCTACTTTTCCCGTTTCAGGGTTAATAGAGGTTGCTTCTTCAATGTTGACAAAAATATATCCTTTGTCGAAATAATTTGAATTGATCTTCGAAAGAGCTTCATCCATCTTCTGAGGAGTAAACGTTGCATCTGGTTTCAAATCTCCCATCGCCTTAAAAATCTCTTCATCTTTAAAAACAATGTCGTTGCCTTCGACAGAAATATTTCCAGTAAAATATTGCTTTCCTTCTTCAATGCTAATATTAATAATCAGTTTTGATTTTAGAGCCTGTTCAATACGGTATGTTGCCGTTGCATCTAAAAATCCGTGATCAGCATAAAATAATACAATGCGCTCCCTATCTTCATCTAAAACATCATTCTTTAGGTATCCAGAAGTAAAAAGAGAATCCGCCCTAGTTTTTATCGCGCGGATAATTTGCTTATATTTAAACTTCTTATTTCCTAAAATGTTAATTTTCTTAATCTTTACTCGCTGACCTTCTTGAATAATATAGTGGATGGTTGCCTTATTGTTATCTTCGTCAACTGTTGTGTCGACATCAATCGCAACATCTGTTAAGCCTTTTTTAGCATACAAATCTCTTATAATCTTTTCATCATCCTTTAAATTCTTTCGATCAAAAAATCGCCCTTTTTTGCTTTTAATCTTTAGCGTCAACGCACGTGAGCTATAAAAACGTGTTTTTGAAAATGTAACTTTATCAATAACGGGTTTTTCTTTTAAATGAATAACCACTTTGACGCCACCCTCATAAGCTTCTTTTTCAATAGCAACATCAGAGAAATATCCAGTGTTAAAAAGTCTCTTGATATCATCCCCAATAATATTTGATGAATATTGATCTCCGACACGTGTTTTAATTTTTGCTAAAATAGCTGTCGTGCCAATTGTTTTATTTCCTTGAATATCAATCGCCTTAACAGTCTCAGGTGTTCCGGCCTGCTCAGCTTGTTCCTTCAAAAAAGATGGGTCAACTTCTCCCTCAATAACGCTGTTTTGAGCAAAACAAAAACTTGCCAACGCTAACCCTAAACAACAAGAAATAATTAAACAAACTATTTTTTTCATTGCATATCCTCTCTTTTATTCAGAACCGGTTGCTAAATTTTCAAATTTCATATATTCTTTAATAAATGTCGTCTTAAGTGTTCCGACAGGTCCATTTCTTTGTTTTGCAATAATAACCTCAGCAATACCTCTATTTTCCTCAGTCGGATTATAATATTCTTCACGCATAAGTAAAATGACAAGGTCAGCATCCTGCTCGATCGCTCCAGATTCACGAAGATCAGAAAGTTGCGGTCTATGATCTTGTCGGCTTTCTACGGCACGAGAAAGCTGGCTAATGCCAATAATAGGAACACCAATTTCGCGAGCAAGAGCTTTTAGCGATCTAGAAATATCAGAAATTTCTTGCTGACGACTATCTGCACGCCCACTTCCACGCATGAGCTGTAAATAATCTACAATAATAAGCTGAATATCATGACTTGCCTTCAATCGTCTTGCCTTTGTACGCAACTCCAAAACAGAAATTGCTGGCGTATCATCAATAAAAATAGGCGCAGCTGACAATTTTCCTGCAGCAGCTGTCAGCTTAGGCCAATCAGACGGAAGCAAAAATCCGCTTCGCACTTTATGCGCATCGACGCGTCCATGCGAACAAAGCATACGTTGAACAAGCTGTTCTTTTGACATTTCCAAGCTAAAAAGAGCAACCCCAACACCGTTTTCTATTGAGGCGTGTTCTGCAACATTCATTGCCCATGAACTTTTTCCCATAGATGGACGACCAGCCACAATAACCAAATCTGACTTCTGGAGGCCAGACGTCATTTTGTCGAACTCAACAAATCCTGTTGAGATACCAGTTATATATTCTTTTCTCTGGTACAAATTATCAATCGTTTCGATGGTCTCCTTAATCAACTCTTTGATATGCATCGCATCTTGCTTTAGGCGTGCTGTTGCAATCTGAAAAATAAGTTTTTCAGCACCATCGACAAGCTCGTCAATATCAACACCTGGCTTATAGCTTTCGGCAATAATCTGAGTCGCATTCTTAATAAGCTGACGTTGAATATTTTTTTCTTTAACAATGCGCGCATAATGCTCAACATTAGCCGCAGAGGGGACTAAGTCAATTAAAACTGTTAAATAACTAACACCACCGACATCTTCCAAATTACCTTGAGATTTTAATTCATCAGAAAGCGTAATGAGATCGACATTCTTTCGATCATTATAAAGCCTTAAAATAGAATCAAAGATTTTTTGATGAGAAGGTTCATAGAAAGAATCGGCGTTGAGATTTTCTGCAGCAAGGCCAATGGCCTCCTGATCAATCATCATTGATCCGAGAACAGACTTCTCTGCCTCAATATTTTGAGGTGTCACTTTTGCGCCCGCAAACGAATGAATAGCATCTTTCGATGTGCGCGCAACTCTTATTTCTTGGTTACCCATACTCTCACTTTTGCAATTACTTCTGGATGAACACGAATACCAACTTCAAAAATACCTAGCTCTTCGATTGGTTTCTCAATAGTAATATCTTTTTTGTCAATTTCAAAACCTTCATCTTTAATAGCTTTTGCAATATCCGTTTCTGAAATTGCTCCATATAGTTTTTCTAAATCATTGACCTCAACATTAAGCGTACAAGAAACACCTGATAATTTCTTCGCAAACTCTTCAGCCTTAGATTTTTTATCTGCCATTTCTTCTTCACGTTTTGCCTTTTGCTTCTCAACCCTCTTTAAATTTTCTGCGGTTGCTAAGCATGCTCTCTCTTGAGGAATAAGAAAATTCCGAGCAAAGCCATTCTTGACATTTACAACGTCTCCAATTTCCCCTAGCCTGTCTATATTCTGTGATAAAATAACTTTCATTTTAAAAACCTCTTTGATGATCCGACAGGAAGAAGAGCCAAGAATTTAGCTCGCTTTGCCGCTTTTGTTAAATCTCGCTGCTGCTTTGAATTTGCCCCTGTGAAACGACGAGACATAATTTTACCACTTGTCGTAGTAACTTTTAGCAACAAATCAAGATTTTTATAATCAATCTTTGTGTCTTTAGGAAGAGCAACTCGAACACGTGGACGACGAGCTGTCTTTTTTCTAGCTGTTTTCTTTTTATCATCTTTTTTTCTTAACATTATTCTTTCCTTTTTTAAACCGCATTTTCTTCTTCATCCCAAGAAATACTCTCTGGTTTTAGAGAGTCTTCTGCTGGGGCCGAGGTATCTGCATCAAGGTTTCCGTTAACCTTTACTCCAGAATCTTTTGAAGAACCTAAAAATTGAACTCGTTCAGCTCTCACTTCAATTGTGTTTCTCTTTTGTCCGTCATTTGTTTCCCATGAGCGCGACTGAAGCGTTCCTTCAACAAAAATAGGACTCCCTTTTGACAAATACTGATTACATGCTTCTGCTTGTTTGTCCCAAGCCGTTACTGTAATAAAACATGTTTCTTCTTTTAAGTCTCCTGATGCTCTATCGCGATATTTCCGATTCACCGCAACACGCAAATTAACAACTCCAACACCATTCGGTGTATAACGCAACTCAGGATCTTTCGTTAAATTCCCAATCAAAAATATTTTGTTTAAACTCGCCATCCCGTTTTTCCTCTCTTTTCCTTTTTTCTACTCAGCATTAGTAATTGCGAAACGAAGAACATCTTCGTTCATATTTAAAATCTGTCTAATTTTTGCAACAGAAGCCTGCTCGCTTTCAAAATTAATTAAATAATAGGTTCCTTCTGTTCGCCGTCTAATTTTAAATGCAAGCTTGTACTTCTCTATCCAAACCTGACTATTGATAACCTTGCCTTTGCCCTTGGCAATGCCATCCGCTACCTTTTTGATCACATTTTCTTTTTCATCCTGACTTAAATGGGCATCGAGGACAACAGCTAATTCATACTTCTTCATTTTTATTCCTTTTGTTAAATATGGCCATCGCTTGACTTATTCCTTCTTTTAAAAAAACCGCACAACAATCAACAGCATTTTGTATTTGAGTATTCAATTGTTTCTTTTCTATCACACTGAAATCAGAAAGAACAAAATCTGCTGCACTCTTTCTTCCCTTTGGCGCTCCAACACCAAGCCTTAATCGCGAAAACTCTTGTGTCATCAACTTCTCAATAATCGATGTAAGCCCATTGTGTCCGCCAGCACTACCTTTATTTCGTATGCGTAAAGAACCAAAATCAATATGAAAATCGTCATATACAACTAAAATACTTTGGCGTTCAATCTTCTTATCTGCAACAACGCTTCTTATAGAAACACCAGAACAATTCATATATGTCTGAGGCAGAAGCAAAAAAACATCTTCACCTTCAATATTACCATGACCTAAAAACCCTTGATACTTTGAACTTCGAACAAACTTTATTTTATATTGTTCGGCTAATTTCGAAACAACCAAGAATCCAAAATTATGCCGCGTAAACTGATACTCTTTTCCGGGGTTTCCCAACCCAACAATAAGATGTCTTTTAGACAAACTATTAACCTTCTGATTTCTCTTCTTTTGCAGAAGCTGCTTGCTGTTCAGCAGTTTCATCCTTTTTCTTCTCTTTTGTGACCTCAGGCTCTGCCTCAACATCCTCTCCTTCAGATGGCTCTTCTTCAATCTCCTTCATCGGAGGAACAATAGAAACAACAACATCTTCTGGATCATGCTCCGTCACAACTCCCTCTGGAAAAACAAGATCTTTAACATGAACCGCATCGTGAATATCTAGCTCAGAAATATCTACATCAATATGCGATGGAATTTGTGTTGGCAGACAAACAATATCAACCTCCCAAAGATGATGATCAACTGATCCGTCATTTTTCTTAACACCAATAGCATCTCCTTGCACACGAATCGGCACTTTAACCTCAATTTGCTCTGTCAAAGAAATACGAACAAAATCAATATGTAAAATACAATCAGTCACAGGATGATACTGAAGTTCTTTTATGAGAGCTGAATAATCTCGCAATTTCTTTTCGCCATCCAAAACATTGAGACGTAAAACAACGCTCTCCCCATGATGAGCGCGTTCAATGCGTTCAAATGCTCTACGATCAACCTTGATCGTGGTCGGATCTTTATCTCCTCCGTAAACAACAGCCGGAATACAATCTTCTTTGCGAACTTTTCGAGAACCTTCTTTTCCTATTTTACTTCTAATCTGTACATCTAATTTTATTTCTTCCATTTTATCATCTACCCGCCTTCTTCTTAATTTTTCATTCTTGATTAATCAAACAAGCAACTAATAGATTCTTCATTATGAGTTCTCTTAATCGCTTCTGCCAACAAAGGAGCAATGCTTAGTATTTTTACCTTTGGATTCTTTTCAGGATCTCCTAAAGGAATACTGTTAGTAATTACAACTTCCTTCAGGATATCACATTCCTTAATTCTTTTTAAAGCATCTCCAGATAAAACTCCATGGCTTACTGCTGCGTATGCTTCAACAACGCCTCTTTTTCCAAGCTCCTCAATAGCTTCAACCAAAGAACTTGCCGTTGCAACAATATCATCCACCAAAATAGCTCTCTTGCCTTTAACATCACCTAAGATATGCATCACTTCTGTTTTTTCTGGACTATCTCGTCTTTTATCCACAATCGCTAAACCAGCAGATAACTTCTTAGCATAAGCACGTGCCATTTTAAGACCACCAACATCAGGAGACACAACAACTAAATCTTTTATTTCTTTACTAATAAAATACTCACTCATCGTATTAATGGCATACACATGATCCACGGGAATATCAAAAAATCCTTGAATCTGGCTGGCATGCAAATCCATTGTCAAAATACGACTGGCTCCTGCACCGGTAATCAAATTTGCCACAAGCTTAGCCGTAATCGGAACTCTTGGCTGATCTTTTCTGTCTTGCCGAGCATATCCATAATACGGAAGCACCGCTGTAATACGTCTAGGCGATGCCCGCCTAATAGCGTCGATCAAAATTAAAAGTTCCATAAAATTATCATTCGCCGGACGACATGTTGGCTGAACAATAAAAACATCTTTTCCACGAACATTTTCCTCAATATGAACTCGAATCTCACCTTCGCTAAAACGTCCAACAAGCGCTTTTGTCAAAAATATCCCAAGGTGCTGACAAATCTCTTTTGCTAATTCAGGATTAGCGTTACCTGTAATAATTGCTAACTTATCCATTTATTTTTCCTTTCGATTTTATTCTTCCAGGAACTCCAATAATTGTTTTTCCGTTAGGAACATTTCTATTTTTAGGAACAACGCATCCAGCGGCTGTCACAGATTTTTTACCAATTCTGACAGGAGCGACTAAAATCGAATCCGATCCAACAAAAGCTTGATCACCAATGACAGTCTTGCTTTTTTTTGTTCCATCATAATTCGCCGTTACCACACCTGCCCCAATATTAACCTTTTTGCCAACAACAGTGTCACCTAAAAATCCAAAATGCTTCATTAAACTCTGCTCACCAACTATTGAACGAGATACTTCTGTAAAATTTCCAATTTGAGCACCATTTTTAATATATGACTTAGGACGAATATGGCAAAATGGCCCTAATGTACATTTGCTACCTATCACAACATCGTTTTCAATAAACGTAAATGGATAAACAACCGTATCTTGCCCAACCTTAACATTCGCCCCAACATATGTTGTCGTCGGATCAACAATAGTAACACCTTGCGCCATAAGCTTATCTAATATTTTTTTATTCAAAATACGATTTGCCTCTGCAAGATCCGCTCGCGTATTAATGCCCAACCCTTCAGTAGAATCGGATAGCTTAACCGCACGAACAATCTTTTTTTGTCGAACAAAAACAGAAATAATATCTGTTAAATAATATTCTTTTTTCTTTTTATTAATCGTAATCTTATCTAACCCATCAAACAAATCCTGCACCCTAAAACAATAAACACCCGTATTAATTTCGCAAATATGTTTTTCTTCAAAACTTGCATCTTTTTCTTCACAAATCGCAATCACATTGCTACCGCTGCTTCGAATCACTCGCCCATATCCTTTTGGATCATCAAGTTCTGCTGTTAAAAATGTACATGCAGCTTTTGCTTTTTTATGAGCAGATAAAAGCTTACGAATACTCGAAACTTCAAGGAGCGGCGCATCACCACACAAAATTAAAACATTACCCTTATGCTTCTTAAGAAAAGACTTTGTCGCCTTAATAGCGTCTGCTGTACCTAAAAGCTTTTTTTGCATAACTGTTGAAACATCTGATGAAAGCTTTTCTTTAACGAGCAAATGACCTTGACCTAAAACAACACAAACAGATGAACTGACGGCTTTTGCTGCATCGACAACATGCTGAATCATTGGACATCCACAAACATCGTGCAAAACTTTTGGAACCTCAGATTTCATCCGAGTTCCTTTTCCAGCTGCCAAAATAATTGCACTCGTCTTAATCATCAAAACACCTTTACTAAATCAACTGCCCAGCCAGGGCTCGAACCTGAAATGCGAGATCCAAATTCTCGTGTGTTACCATTACACCACCGGGCAATAGCTTAAAATCTTTTTTAAAAATCTTCAGTCGCAGGAATAATATCTGCAACGTCATCCTCTGAAGGCTTTATCTCCGACGAACCACTACTTCCGGTTTCTTTTTCGTATGCCTCTAACACTTTTTTCTGAAGATATTCACGAAACTCTTTTGTCACAGGATGTGCAATATCACGATGCTCTGACTTTGAATCTTCAGTCTTTCGAGACGCATCTTGAACACTTATCGAAGCGCCGCAATGATTACAAAACTTGCTACCAACTTCATTTCTAAAATGACATTTGGAACACGACAACTTCACCTTTCGTGAAGGCATCGCAATAAAAAACCCATTTGTCGACTGAATCACCTTAATATTTCGAACCACAAAACAGTCATCAAATGTAACTGTTGTGTACGCTTTCAGCTTTTTATCTTGTCCATCTCTTAAGAATACTCGAATTTCTGTTATTTCCATTGTTGCTCCCCTTGTTAAAAGGCTGAAATTACAATGTCCTAACAACAAACACTTGCTTATAGCGATCTGACAATATAGATTGCATTCTTTTTGCCTCTTTTTCTGATTTAACAACACCAAAAATCGAAGGCCCGCTACCGGAAAAGCATACTTTAAGTCCGGTTATATATTCTATATTATTCTTTATTCTTAATAATAATGGATGGACACGCACAATGGCTGCCTCCAAATCGTTCGAGAGAAGCCCGCCAACTTTCTCACAGGTGCCTTCCCTCAACGCGCGAGTAAGAATATTAACATTATCCTTTCTCTTTGTCAACTTCATTTTAAATGCCCTAAATACCTCATTTGAATACACTTTTATGCCAGGAATAATCAAAATATGCCATGTTTTTTTGCTTAAATTAACACTTTTAATGCGATCTCCGCGCTCTGCCCCTAAACACCATATATATTTATATATAAATAAAGGCACATCGCTACCGATCTGCTTTGCATAACTCACAAGTCGCTTTTCAGTTAGATTCAAGCGCCAAAGTCGGTTAAGGCCTAAGAGAGTTGTGGCCGCATTACTCGATCCTCCAGCCAATCCCGCAGCAATAGGAATACGTTTTTTAATATGAATATCAACGCCGTTCGAAACCTGAAAATCTTTTTGAAGCACTTGAGCCGCTTTATATGCCAAATTCTTAGGACCCTTTGGAACACCAGGCCAATTGCAAAAAATACGAATTCTTTTATCTTTTCGAAGAGTTAATCGAATATCATCAAAAAAGTTTATCTTCTCAAAAAGAGTTGAAAGATTATGATATCCATCCGGTCTTTTACCAGCAACATGCAAAGAAAGGTTTAATTTGGCGGGAGATCGAAGGCAAATGCTTTTCATAAATTTATTTCACTAGTCTCTAGTTATTCTGCGTATCTTGTATCTTTTCTAAAATTTCTGTCTGGCCTGGCAGCATATCAACAGATTTCTGCCAGAAACGAACCGCGCTCTTTGGATTATCCATTTTATAATAAACATCTCCGATGTGATCATAGACAACAGGATCCTTAATAAATTTTTCAGCCCTCTCCAAAAACAAAAGAGCCTTATCATAATCACCTTTTTTGTAATAGGCCCATCCTAAGCTATCTAAATAAGCGCCATTTTCTGGATCAACAGTTAAAGCACGCTGAACAAAATCAATCGCCTCGTCGAGATTTATCCCTTCTTCGGCATACAAATACCCTAACGAGTTTAGGCTTCCATCATGAATGGGATCAATAACAATAGAGCGCTTAAAAAAATCGATAGCTTTTTCCTTTTGAGAAATTTCTAAATAAAGAGACCCTAAAATAGATAAAATTTCAGCATTCTTTGGCTCAATCAAAATAATTTTCTCAAACTGCTCAATCGCTTGATTTATTTTTCCTTCAGCATAGTAAAGCTGGCCTAAAAACGCAACAACCTCTGCACTTTCTGGGTTTTCTTCAGCAATACGCATTAAAATAATTTCATATTCATCAGTGGCTTTCTCTTCTTTTGATTGGGAAGAATAAATGAGAGCCAAAAGATAGTGGGCTTGGATATCTTTTGGATTAAGATCGGCTGCAACCTTTAATTCTTTAACAGCTTTTTCAAAATCGCCTAAGCGACCATAATTTGATCCGAGTTTTAAATGCGTGGCGTAATTATCTTGCTCGATATCAATAGATTCTTGATATTCACCAATTGCCTCGTCGGCAGATCCATTCCAGTCATGAATTAAACCCATGGTGTAATGGGCAAGTGCTTGAGCTTTTGCATCCGTAGATTCAACAGCAATGGCAGGGCTTAAAAACCCTGCCATGCAAAGTCCTAACAAACTGACGCAAACAAAAATTCTACTAATTAAAAGTCGCATTAACGATTATTTTGTATCGCGTTTTTTCAAATGAC
>JAVCCC010000026.1 GCA_030765785.1 Candidatus Aceula lacicola
GGTGGAGACATCGTTGATACAGCGACAGGAATGATTACTGCAGGTGCAGCATCTAGTCTTCGAGCATCAGGAATAATTGGAACAACAACAAATGCTTTGGATGTTAATGTTAATGGTGATCTTTGGGTATGGGCTAATAGTAGCACAGACCAAGTTTCTGCTAATCTTCAAGGCATTGTTAATGGCACAGGAGATACAGAGAGAGTTGAAATATATGATCCAAGCCCTCCAGGGCTGGTTCTACTTGATAATCGTTTAATGGGTGGCGGCAATTACGGCAGCGGCAGCGCAAACGGAAGTATTTTAAGCTTCGGTTATGGATATTCTGCTCTTGCTCAATTTGATGTATTTGGCGTTTCTTATGCGAAAGCCTTGCAGCCTTGGGGTTACAAGATAACATTGCCTTGGATTTTATATGAAGGGGCTAAAATGGATAATGATCTTCTGAGACCAACACCAGCTTTGATTGATGCTGTACAGCTTAATCTTCCAGTCTTAGGGGTTCAGAATATAATGCCAAGTTATTATGTTATTTATCCATTTGCTAAATAAAATAAGGGGGGTTTTAGGTATGAAGACAGTAGCATGTGCAATAATATTAGGATTGTTTTTTGTTGGAACATCTTTTGCTGCAGATAAAGGAAATGTGACTAAAGTAGTTAAGATTAATCCAAAAGAAATAAAGCTTGATCGAGATTATGATGGAAAAATTGATAGAACTGAATTTTATGATGCTAACGGAGTTATTGTTAGAACAGAAACGGATGTCGATGGAAACGGAGTCATAGATGAAATCGTTTACTACAAAGCTGGATCTCCTGTAAAAGGGGAGAAGGATGTAGATAATGATGGAAACATGGAAACGACGTTATTTTATGATGCAGATGGAGTTTTATTTAAGACAGAGCTAGATAAGAACAAAGATGGAAAGTCAGATGAAACAGTGTATTATGAAAAAGGTAAACCTGTGAAGGCGGAAAAAGATCTTAATACGGATGGGAAGTTAGATACGTGGGTAACATATTAAGTAAATTAAAATAAGATTATAGAAAATACGCTTTCTAAAAGAAAGCGTATTTTTTATTGTTTAAAATGAATTAACAAGGAGAGGACATGAATTTAAAAATAAATCAGGTAGTTTTGCTCATTTTGACAGCTGTAATTGTTATTGCTTTCTTTTTACCTTGGGTGAATGTTGCGTCAGCTCAGATTGGATTTGTTTCTAAGATTTTAACTGGGGCAAATCAGGACAGTATTCAGAAAATTAGTGCGTATCAAGTTCCCGTGTTGGCGAACGGAGCGGATTCAAGATTGATAATTAGTATTATAAAAATCTTTAATCCTTCCGTTACAGATGCAGATAAGAAAAGTTATTTGATTTGGGGTATTCCTATTTTTGCAATTATTATCTTAGGTCTTTTGACAAAAATAAAGAATAAGAAATGGCTATATTTAGCGTTTGGAGCTATTGGATGTGCCATATTTGTCGTCGGAGTATTTAAAATTAAGACAACAGATTTAGACAAGCTTATTTTACAGATCAAGATGGGTTCTGGGCTTTGGTTGACGCTTTGGGGATATCTCGGTATTGGTCTTTTATGTGCGTATAACTTTGTTTTAGAGCTTAAAAAGAGGTAAAAAAATCTCTTGCTAAGTATTCTAAAAAAAGATAAAATATTCTTACTTGACCCAGCAACAGGAGGATTAGGGTTATGAATGTCGACTTAAAAAATATTTAGAAATTTCAAGGGCAGCCTTAACAGGGCTGCCCTTTTCAAATTTCTAAACGTTTTTTAAGCCTAAAGCCATTTTCAATTGAAGGAGGCTGCTTTATGAATGTCGGCAAAATATTACAAAAGGATTTATAGAGGGCAACTCTTGCGTGTTAAGAGTTGCCCTTTTTCTTATTATAGGGAAGATATTTATTAATCATAATAAAGTAGGAGGTGCGGATGAAACGATTTGTTAACGTTCACAAAGGAGAAGCAACCGCTGGCCGGGGAGAAGTGGTTTTGAAGTCAGATATTCGAGACCGTTCTTGTTTTGCGATTGTGGCAAGAGACCCTTCACATAAAATTGGGGCGATTGCACACGCAATGTTTCTTCATAGTGAGCATAAGGAAAAGACAGATCCTATCCTTGCAAAGGATGCTCGAGAAGCGATTGATAAGATGCTTTCTAATATGACGCTTCTTGGAGCAGCATCAAATGATATCGAAGTTTCTCTTGTGGCTGGAGAAAATGTAGAACATCAAGAAAATGATTCTGAATATGATGAAGAAATAAATCGAATTTTCAATATTTTAAAAGAACGACAGATTAGATGTCAAGAAGGCTCTGTGGTTAATGTTGGACACAAGCATGTTGCCTTAGACGTTGAGACAGGAAACATCTCATATGCTTAAGAAATATTGATTATAAAAATTTAAAGAGGGGATAATTATCATGGAAGCAAAATTAAAACGCGATATTGCGTTAGTTGGACACGCCCATTGTGGTAAAACATCACTTGCGGAAAGTATTTTGTTTGCAGGTGGATCAATTACACGTAAAGGTGATGTCCAAAAAGGAAATTCGATTAGTGATTTCAATGACGATGAGATTGAACGTCAAATCTCGATCAACTCCAGTTTGCTCACCATAAAATACAAAGATCATCAAGTTCAAATTATTGACACCCCTGGATATTCTGATTTTGTAGGCGAGACGATTGCTGCCTTAAGGGTTGTGGATTCTGCTGTCGTTGTTATTGATGCTGTTAACGGTGTTGAAGTCGGAACAGAAGATGCCTGGCAGAGACTCCAAGAACGAGGCATTCCACGACTTATTTTCATTAATAAAACAGATAAGAGTGAAGCTAAGATAGATGAAACCATTGCTTCAATCAAAGAGCAGCTTTCAGCTAGGGCGGGTGTTGTTGACTATAATGATTCTCAATTCATCGAGGCTGTGGCAGAAACAGATGATGCGCTGATTGAGAAATATTTAGAAGAAGGAACTTTGTCTGAAGATGAAATTAAACAGGCTCTTCACAAGGCTGTTTCAGAAGCAAAATTCTTTCCTATTTTCTCTGGAAGTGCTTTGACGGATGATGGAATTAAAGAGTTTCTGGATGGAGTCATTACTTATTTACCTTCTCCAATTGAGCACCCAGAATTTGAGGCTCACCTCCTGAATTCTGAAGAGATTAGACGAATTAAGCCGTCTGATCATGCTTCTTTGACAGGGTATGTTTTTAAGTCAATGTTTGATCCTCATCTTGGACATCTATCCTTGGTTCGTATTTTAAGTGGAAAATTAACAACAAATTCTTCATTTTTTAACGTTAACCAAAATATAAAAGAAACAGTTAGCTCTATTAGCATGCTACAGGGAAAAGAGCAGATTAGTGTTGCAGAGGCAAGTTGTGGTGATATTGTTGCATTGCCAAAGCTCAAGAATACTCATGTGTGTGATACGTTATGTGAGAATAAGGAAAGAATTATTTTCGATCCGATAAAATTTCCTGAACCATCGATCTCGGCATCTGTTAAGCCTAAGACGCGTTCGGATGAAGAGAAGATTTCGGCGAGCTTGCATCGTATGTGCGAAGAAGATCATACGTTTCAAACTCATCGAGATAGCGACACAAATGAACTTATTATTTCTGGTGTCGGAGATCTTCATCTTAAGATTATGCTGGAAAGAATGAAAACGCGTTACCATGTTGATGTGGATCTCGGGACACCTAAGGTTTCTTATCGAGAAACTATTTCAAGATCAGCGCGTGCTCGCCATAAATATAAAAAGCAATCTGGCGGACGCGGACAATATGGTGATGTTGATCTTGAAGTTAAGCCATTGCCAAAAGAGGGATTAGAGTTTGAGTTTATCAATAAAATTTTTGGCGGGGCTATCCCAAGAAATTATATCCCATCTGTTGAAAAAGGAGTGCGTCAAGTTGTTCATGACGGTGTTTTAGCTGGATTTCCTATTCAAAATATCCAGGTGACTCTTTTGGATGGGTCGTTTCATGCGGTTGATTCGTCTGATATGGCATTTCAGATTGCAGCAGGGATGGCTTTAAGGGAAGCGGTTAAGGACGCAGGCCCAGCTCTGCTTGAGCCAATTATGGAAGTCGTCATCGTCGTTCCAGATGAATCGGTAGGGCAAATTACAAAAGATATTAGTTCGAGGCGTGGACGCATTATGGGGTCTGAATCTAGAGTTAAGAAACAAATTGTAAAAGCTCATGTGCCTCTTTCAGAAATGTTTAAATATGCAACTGATCTTCGGTCTGTTACGGCAGGGCGAGGAACTTACAGTATGAAGTTTTCTCATTATGAGAAATCTCCAGAAAAAGTTGTATCACAAGTTGTTGCAGAAAAGGCCAAGAAAGAATAAAGGCTTAAGATGTCATGGAAGGGCAAACCGTTTTCTTGCGGCTTGCCCTTCCTTTATTATCCCTATAATACTTCTTGTCGAGTAAACTTAAAAAAGGTAAAATACATTTATTAAAAATATTTATACAGAGAAAGATTGGAATCAATAAATTAAGGAGTTTTAGAAATGAAAAAACTGATTGTTTTTCTTTTGCTTTTAACGGTTGCTGGCTGTGCATTTATTTACAGCAAAGATGAAACTGTTAAATCCGTTGGAATTAGCAAAACAGATGCTGGTCAGGTTTTAGATGAAATACAGCAAAAGCCTGATGATGAGAAAACAAAAATTTGGCCTCGTGAAAAGAAACAATAAGGAAAATTCGTGACGGAAGTATTGAGCACTATACCTGTTATTTTGGGAAGTTCTTGGGGTTCAGGGGTCAATCTCTATTTGACTACGGCAGGTCTTGGTATCGCACATAGACTTAATTTGATTGCTCTCCCAGGCAATATGGATACGCTAGGTCATCCGCTAATTATTATTGCAGCGCTTTTACTCTACGGTATTGAATTTTTTGCTGATAAGATTCCCTATGTGGATTCAGCGTGGGATAGCGTTCATACGTTCATCCGACCAGCTGGCGGGGCGGCTTTAGGCTATATGGCGGCAGCAGGAGCAGGGCCTGCGATGCAGATACCTGTAGCTCTTTTAGCAGGTGGTGTTGCGCTAGAATCACATCTCACAAAAGCCACAGCAAGAGTCGCTATTAATACTTCACCTGAGCCGATTACGAATTCTGTGGCAAGTGTTACCGAGGATGCTTCGGTTGTTGGTATTTTGTATCTTGTTATTAAGCATCCTGTCATGGCTAGCATTGTTGTTATTTTATTTATTTTGGTTTCGATATGGTTTCTAAAAAAGATGTTTAGATTTCTAAAGCGCATTTTTAATCCACCCAAAAAAGAAGAATCTCAGCCGCAGGTACTTGAATCATGAGAATTTTAAAGATTTTTATTTGTTTCTTTTTTCTAATCTCGTCGGTATGTTTGGGTTTTGAAGATGACCTGAATCCTCCTGAAACTATTCTAAGCGATGTGCCTGTGGGGATGGAGGCCATCCAGATTACAAACGGTTATCGTATTATTGCTCCTGAAGGGGCAAAGATAAAGAGAGTTGGAGCACAAATTATTGTAGAAGGAGATAAAGAATATTATTCACGTCGATTTCATGAATTAACACAAGAAATTAAAAGTTTAAAGGAATTCTCGTCTGTATTAAAGAATCAAATTGAAACTCTTAATCAAACCGTTGAAAATCAGCAAAAACTTATTGAACAAATTACGAAAATTGAAGAAGAGGAAAAGGAGTAAGTCTTGGAAGCATTTGCGTTAATCCTGTTGGCCCTATGCGTTGTTTTGGGTTTTTCTTTAATTTTTTTCACAACGTTTGGAACGCTTGTTATTTTGGCAGGAGCTTGTTTTTTTGCTTTGGCAACGGATTTTTTAATATTACGATTTAGCGATATAATTATTATTCTTTCTCTTTATCTTTTGGGAGAAATTTCTGAATATGTTTTTGTTATGATCGGAGCAAAGAAATTTGGTGCATCAAATTGGGCTATGGTTGGCGCTCTTGCAGGTGGGATTTTAGGTGCTTTGTTCGGAGCGGTTTTTTTTGGCGTCGGAATTATCGCAGGAACCTTTTTAGGAATTTTCTTTGGCGCTTTCTTTGCCGAGCTTATTGTCAAAAAAGATAGCTATCAATCAATCAAGGCAGGCTTAGGGGGCGTGATCGGGCGTATGGGATCTATCATTGTAAAGCTTATGATTGCGGTGTGCATGGCGGGGATTATCCTTATTCGGATTTTAAAGGTTTAAAAGAATATGCAAGATAAAGATGATTTAAAGCAAATTGATGTCAGCAGCAGATTTTAAATGAAATCATGGATTTTTTTTATTTTATATTGAATATTTTCGCCCTTGGAAAGCATTGATTTTCTGATAGAATATATTTTATGAAACAGACATCCTTAATAAGTGGAATAATTTTTGCCATCTCCTTTTTGTTTTTATCAACTGCCCAAGCAGTCACAACTAACGACATTAAGACCGCAATCTTAAAGGAAGATTTTGATAAAGCGAAGGAGTTGTCAGCTAGCCTTTTGTCTGGACCGCTATCCGAGCAGGAGGAGGGAGAGGTGCGATATTGTCTGGCATTAAGCGAACTTTATTTGGGTGCGCATGAGAAAGCCTTAGGAACTTTTAAGCAAGTTGTGCAGCAAGCCGATAGCAGAGACCTTTACGATCAAGCATCAATTGGAGTTGTTAATGCGTATTATTTAATGGGAAATTATGACATGGCTTTAAATAAGGCAAAAATTCTTTTAGATCAGCGGCCTGACTCTAATTTCTTAAGCATAATCTATTTGAAGATTGCGCGTGCAAACTTAAAGCTTACCCAATGGGATCAAGCTCGAAAAGTCTTGCGTAAGATTGTAGAAGAATTTTCAGGTAGTTTGGAAGCTTTTACGGCAAAGCAGCTTTTAGAAGAAAAGAAATATTTTACTGTTCAAGTCGGCGCTTTCTTAGATCAGAAGCGGGCTGAAAAACTTGTCTTAGAACTTAAATTAAAAGGACAATACGGTTATATTGTTGAGATGACCGATAAAGATGGGCAAAAGTTTTATCGTGTTCGCATTGGAGAATTAACTTCTTTGGAAAAAGCAAAGCGTCTTCGAACCAAACTTTCTGATATTGGATACCCTACCATCATCTATCCTTAAATTTATGATAAAGAAGAAAATTATTTTTATTGTAGGACCCACAGCCGTCGGAAAAACTGATGTTGCATTTTGGTTAGCTAAAAGACTAAAAACAGAAATTGTTTCTTGCGATGCAATGCAAGCCTACAGGGAAGTTTCTATCTTAACCGGCAAGCCATCTTGTCGAATGCTAAAAACTGTTAAGCATCATTTGATTGATGCAGTTTCTGTCACTAAGAATTTCGATGTCTTTATCTTTCGCAAGAAAGCTCTTCGCGCGATTCGCGCGATTGAAAGAAAAAAGATGATTCCTGTTGTTGTAGGCGGAAGCGGTCTATATATGTCTGCTTTGCTAGATGGGATATTTGAAGAAGAGCATCGAGGACGGAATCTCGAAGTGCGAAAGAAAATTGAAGAGAATATTCAAAGCAAAGGAAAAGAAAAGATGTTTGAACGTCTTAGAAAAATAGATCCGATGTCTGCCTCCAGAATTCATATTAATGATGTTAGGCGTCTTGTCCGTGCTTTAGAAGTTTTTGAAATTTATGGAAAACCAATTAGTCAGCTTCAGCCGAATCGAGAAGGTCTTTGGGATAAATACAATGTTCGAATTTTTATGCTCAATCGGGATCGAGA
>JAVCCC010000047.1 GCA_030765785.1 Candidatus Aceula lacicola
CCTCGAAGAACATACGGACCCATAACCATGATGGATGCGATAACAGCAATAAGGATCATAATATATTCTAGCGTTGATTGAGCACATTTTTTGTTCATGATTTTTCTCGTGTAAATAGTCTATTTTAATTATACACTAAAAAATGCGACACAGCTACTCTAAGTAAAAAAAACTACGCTACTTTCTTCTTAAAATCTTTTATCAGCTGATCAAGCTTTTCTACATTTTCACTAAAAGAGGGCTTTGCTTCGCTCTGAATTTCTTTCTTTGAACCTTGTTCTAGCCCTTCTTCTTTTGCCTCTTGAGGCTCATCAGATTCTCTTGTCTCTTCTTCAGCCTCTTCTGTTGCAGTATCTTGTACCTCTTTAGAAACGACTTCCTCTAAAGAATCTTGCCTTTCTTCACCCTCGAACCCTTGAGATTGCTGTTCAGTAATTTCCGAAGAAAATCCTTGCTCCTCTTTCACTTTTGCTTGCGAATCAGCTTCATCTAAAACATTCTTTAAATTTTTAAGCTCTTTCTCTTTTTTTTCTTCTTTTTCTTTAAAACCATCTGCATCTGGAGCTCCTTGTTCCATTTGGTCTAAAACATCTTCTATCTTTTTTTCTTCTTGAGGTTGTTGCTCAGAATTATTGTCTTCCATAAATATTCTCCATCATCTTTTTTATCTTACTGTGCTTTTTGTTTTTCTTCCTCTAACTCTTTAAAAGTTATTTCTATTTTTTCTTTTCCGAAATCATTGTGAGAAATATCTTTTGTTATATTCCATTTTTTTCCGTCGGACTGAACAGGAAAACTAAACATCAATCCTTCCGGTATGCCGTAGCTTCCATCAGAACAAACCGCCGCAGAAAAAAATAATCCTTTTTCTGTTGGCGTGGTTAAATTCTTTACTGTATCCACGACACCATTAGCAGCTGAAGCGGCTGAAGACTTTCCTCTAGCTTTAATAATAGCCGCACCTCTTTTTTGAACAACACTTAAAAAAATTTCTTTAAGCCACTTTTCGTCCCTAATAACATCTTCTATTTTTTCCCCATCAATATTTGCATTATAAAAATCAGGATATTGCGTTGCAGAATGATTTCCCCATATTGCGAGATTTTTAACACTTTTTGTTGGCACTCCTGCTTTTTCAGCAATTTGTGAAACGGCTCTGTTTTGATCCAGCATTGTCATGGCAAAAAAGTTTTCTTTTGGAATATTTTTACATACGCTCTTTGCTATATAAGCGTTTGTATTGCAAGGGTTTCCAACAACTAGAACCTTACAATCAGCTCTAGCATTCTGGTCTAACGCCCTTCCTTGCTCTACAAAAATTTTTCCATTAATCTTTAAAAGTTCTCCTCTTTCCATCCCTTCTTTTCTTGGAACACTTCCAACTAAAAGAGCCCACTCTGCATCTTTAAAAGCAACATTTAAATCTGATGTCTGCGTTACGCTCTTTAATAAAGGAAAGGCACAATCATCTAGCTCCATGACAACGCCGGAAAGAGCATCCATCGCTTGCGGAAGTTCTAATAAATTCAAATGAATCTCTGTGTCTTTCCCAAACATCTCTCCTGATGCAATACGAAAAACAAGAGCATACCCAATTTGCCCTGCGGCTCCTGTAACGCTTACTCGAATACTTTTTTTTATCATTTTAAAATTCCTTTTATACAAAATCAGGTAAAACTTTTTTTGCTTTTTTTAATTCTTTTAAACTCAAATCCACATACAAAACTTCTTCCCTGTGACTTGAACCTCGTTTTAATATTTTTCCCGACGGGCTAATCGCCATGCTATTTCCATAAAGAGCAACACCCTTACCATTTATTCCCACTTGATTCGGGGCTAAAACATACGCACAATTTTCAATCGCCCGCGCTTTAAGAAGCGTTTCCCAATGAACCTTTCCGGTTTTTCTTGTAAATGCAGACGGCACAAAAAAAACATTCACACCTTTCTTTCTATATTTACCATACATGTCTGCAAACCGCAAATCATAACAAACAGAAAATCCAAACTTAAATTGCTCAATCTTTCCCGTCGCTAAAAATATTCCTGGTAAAATATTTTTATGCTCATCTATTTTTTTCCCATCAATACAAGCTGAAAATAAATGAACTTTTCTATACCTTGCCACATATCGCCCGCGATTATCAAGTAAAACTGATGTGTTATATACTTTTTTCTGACCTTTTTTTTCTTCATAAACGGATCCCAGCAAAATCGCTATTTTATATTCTTTTGCTTTTTGTGCGAACAACCTTGTCGTCGGGCCAGTCAATACTTCTGCCTGCTTGCCAATATCTTCTGATGTTTTGACATACGATAAAAATGTTTCCGGAAACAAAATTAGTTTTACTTTTTTATCAGCTGCTTTTTGAATGAAGCCAATAGCCTTTTGAATATTTCTTTGCTTACTTTTTTCTGTTTTAAATTGAACAATAGCAACTTTCATGATTTTGTCATGCGCAAAAGCGACTCTCCGTATTCCTTGTGACACTTTGTGTAAAAATCTTGTTTTTTAAGATCTTCTCTCCACTGAACAATATTATTATACGCCGATAAATCCACCTCAGCAATCTCGCAGGGATCTAAAATCGCAAGGCAATTAACATCTGCTAAGGTCATCTTTTTTCCGACGAGAAAGCCATCTCTGCCAATCTGCTCTTCTATAACAGGAAGGTATCTATTCAAAAACATATATCCATCTTGAATGGCACGCTCATCAATCGTCACTTTGATGCGAGGAGCAAATACTTTATTGAACAAAATTTTGTCCATCGCATTACCGACATGAAACGAACAAAAATCGATCCATTGATCAACCTGTGTTTTTTGTTTAAGCTCTTTTGGGTAAAGAGACGAGTTATTTTTCTCCGCTAAATATTTGATAATGGCATTGCTTTCAAAAACAAAAAATCCATCGTCGTCGATAATCGGAATCTTGCCAGCAGGATGCATTTTAAGAAAATCAGGAGCTTTGTGTTCTCTTTCTTTAAAATTGATTTTTTTATACTCATACTCAAGACCAATCGCATTTGCAACAAGCCGAACTTTATTGCAAAAAGAAGACAAGTTTCCTCCATAAATTTTAAGCATTTTTTTCCTTTTATTCTTGTGGCACTGGATAAAGAAACCTTTTTTCCATTAAAAACAAAGAAACAGACTCAATAGCTTGCTCAGCTTTTTGATTAAGCGCTTCTTTTGTATTAAAAGCATTGTGTGGTGTGAAAATGACGTTCTCTCTGCCCTTAAGCTCCTTTATAATACTAGCATTTTCAGTTTCTTTATATTTATTAGGATCTCTTAAATGCTGTGCAATGCTTTTTTCCTCATCATAAACATCTAATCCAGCGCCGCCTAAAACACCCTCGTCTAAAAGTCTTTTAAGATCTTTTAATGGGGAAACCTCTCCTCTCCCGACATTAACAAAAATAGCGCCAGTCTTTACTTTTTTTAACGCTTCATATCCGAGCATGCAATCCGTTTCATCTGTCAGAGGAAGCGCGCAAACAACAATGTCTGCCCACGCAAGACCAGAAGTCAAATCTGCATATTCAAGACCGGGAACTTTTTGATTAATATCAAAACCCGCAACTTTCATGCGCAGTCCTCGAGCAATATCAACAATTTCTGACCCTATGTTTCCAACGCCAACAACTAAAGCTTTTTTATCTTGGCATTCTTGCCCCGTCAAGCCATCTCTATTAAATGTTTCAAAATTATTAACCTGCTTTTTTATATTTCTTAAGAGGCTCATAACAAGCAAAATGGCTTGCTCTCCAACAGCGCGAGCACAATAAGAAGGAAGGTATCCCGCTTGTGCCAACGAGCCCGTTCTCTTGATATAATTCAAAACATGATCATACCCTGTGCTCCGCGCCAAAATACCCTCTAAATCATTTACCCATTCATCAGGAATCTTAGATTGCGTACGAATACTAATCAAGGTGCTCGGCACGTTTTCAATACCTTTTTCTTGTATTGTCTGCGATGTAAATTTTGGATGAATGTGCTCTGGGCAAATGCTTTTAAGAAGAGCTTTCTCTTCTTTAAAAGCCTCAAAAAACATCACATCTATTTTCTTTTTTTCTACCACTTGCCTGTTCTTCTCTCTTCTGCTTTTGGTAAATCTTTAATTTTTTCAATCGATTCTTTCAGGTCTTCATCCGACAAAGAATATGACTGAAGCTCACCAGCTAAAAACTTCTCATATCCAAGCAGATCCATCAACCCATGACCGCTATAATTAAAGAGTATAGTTTTTTCTTTTCCTTCTTCCTTAGCTTTAATCGCTTCATCAATAGTGCAGGCGATCGCATGACTTGTTTCAGGGGCGCAGATTGTTCCTTCTGTCTTAGCCCAAATAATAGCTGATTCATAACACTTGACTTGATCATACGCTCTTGGCTTCATCAACCCTTCAAGAATAGCTTGACTTACGAGTGGAGCCATCCCATGATATCTTAACCCTCCTGCATGTATCGGTGGAGGTATAAACCCATGACCAAGCGAATACATGGCTAAAAGTGGAGTCATGCCAGCACAGTCACCAAAATCATAAGAAAACAATCCTTTTGTCATTTTAGGACAAGCTGACGGCTCAACAGGAATAATTTCTATTTTAGCTCCATTAATTTTATCGTTTACAAAAGGAAAAGAAAGCCCTGCAAAATTACTTCCACCACCAGCGCAGCCAATGACAACGTCTACCTTTTTTTCACCAGCAATCTCTAATTGTTTCTTTGCTTCAAGACCAATAATTGTTTGATGCAACATAACATGATTTAAGACGCTACCTAAAGAATACTTAGTATTTCCTGTTTGATCTGATACGGCTTCTTCAATCGCCTCGCTAATAGCAATGCCAAGGCTTCCTGGCGTATCAGGCATTTCTTTTAATATTTTTCGCCCTATTTTTGTTTCATCACTAGGACTTGCTATACATTTTCCTCCCCAAGTTGCCATCATCGCTTTTCTTAAAGGTTTTTGATCAAAGCTCACGCGAACCATATAAACTTTACATTCAAGCCCTATTAAATTACAGGCAAACGACAGCGCGCTTCCCCACTGACCTGCCCCTGTTTCTGTTGTTAATTTCTTTGTTCCAAATTGTTTATTGTACCAAGCTTGTGCAACCGCGGTATTTGTCTTATGACTTCCCGCAGGAGAAACGCTTTCGTCTTTATAATAAATTTTTGCAGGCGTTCCTAAATATTTTTCTAAATAAACAGCTCTTCTTAGCGGAGCGGGTCTCCAGCGATAAAGGATTTCTAAAATCTCCTCAGGAATATCAATCCAACGTTCAGCTGACATTTCTTGTTCAATTAAATTCATTGGAAAAACTGCCCCTAGCATATCGGGCGTAATAGGATTCCCGTCGGGTCCTAAAGGCGGTAAAACAGGTGTCGGCAAATCAGCGCCTAAGTTATACCATTGCTTTGGAATGTCTCTTTCGCTTAGAAAAATCTTTTTTTCGATCACAGAAGTCTCCTTTCAGCAACAACTTGTTTTTTACACAAAAATAGACCATCTCTTAGGTGGTCTATTAAATTTGGCGACCCCAGCGGGATTTGAACCCGCGCTGCAAGCTTGAAAAGCTTGTGTCCTGACCAGGCTAGACGATGGGGTCTTAAATTGATTTTTCAGCATTATAAACAAAAAAATACTACAGTCAAGAAAAAATAATTACCTTTTATCCTTCTTCTTCTTCTTCTTCTTTAGCAACAACGCTTGCAACCGAACTAACAATATCATCTTTGTCCAGATTAATTAATCGAACTCCTTGAGTGTTGCGTCCTGTTTGACGGATACCTTTAACTGGACAGCGGACAACCATGCCTTTTTTAGTCATCGCCATAATCTCATCTTCTGGCGTTGCAGCAAGGCTTCGGACAACATGTCCATTTTTCTCTGTGACATTAATGTTGATAATGCCTTTTCCTCCTCTAGACTGCTGCCGATAATCAGTAAAATCTGTTCGTTTAGCAAACCCTTTGGAAGTTACACTCAAAAATGTACTGCCTGTTTTTTCGATTCCAGGAGACATTACCTCCATACTAACAACAATGTCTTTCTTTCCTAGCCTGATGCCGCGCACACCTTTTGCTCCTCGTCCCATATCGCGAATTTGTTTTTCATGAAAACGGACAGCTTTCCCTCCTTTTGTTGCCAAAAGAACTTCACATGTATTATCTGTGATATCTGTTCCAATCAAAGCATCTCCTTTTTCTAACGTGATGCCAACAATTCCTCCTCGTCGAGGATTCCCATATGCAGAAAGCTTTGTTTTCTTGATATTCCCTTGCGCCGTTGCCGCAATAACAAATTTTTCTTCACTGAATTCTTTAACCGCAACAATAGAACTAATGCGTTCTTCACTTCCAACAGAAAGAAGATTAACAATAGCCTTTCCTTTCGCGTTGCGCGATGCAATAGGAATTTCATAAACTTTAAGCCATCTCACAATTCCTTTGTCGGAAAAAATTAAAAGATAATCTTTTGACGAAGCTACAAATAGATGTTCAACAAAATCTTCTTCCTTTGTTATCATTGCCGAAACACCTTTGCCTCCGCGCTTTTGCTTACGATAAGCATCAACACTTAATCTCTTAATATAGCCTGTATGACTGATCGTAATTGCCATGTCTTCTTCAGCAATTAAATCCTCTATTTCAATTTCTTCGGCTTTGCCTGCTATTTCCGTTCGCCTCTCATCTCCATATTTTTTCTTTACATCAAGAATTTCTTCCCTAACAATGCCGTCGATCTTTTTTTCTGATCCTAAAATAGCTCGAAATAACTCAATATTCTTAAAAAGTTCTTTATATTCATCATCAAGTTTATTTTGCTCAAGAGCCGTTAACCTCTGTAGTTGCATTTCAAGAATGGCTTGTGCTTGAATTTCTGAAAGATCAAATTTCTTGATAAGTGCATCTTTTGCCACTTGTGTTGTTTTAGATTCTTTAATTGTTTTAATAATCTGATTAATAAATTTTAAAGCAATTTTTAATCCTTCAAGAATGTGTGCCCTTCGAAGCGCTTTGTCAAGATCAAACTGAGTTCGCCTTCTAACAATAATACGTCGATGCTCTAAGAAATAATTCATCAACTGCTTTAAATTTAAAACTCTCGGCTGATTATTTGTTAAGGCTAAATTAATAATTCCAAAAGTTGTTTCCATTTGAGTGTGCTTATACAAATAATTTAAAATAATCTGAGGCTGCACATCTCGCCGGAGATCAACAACCATTCGAATACCATCCTTATCAGACTCATCCCTAATGTCTGTAATGCCGTCTATTTTTCTATCCTGCACAAGCCGTGCCATATTTTCAATTAAATTAGATTTGTTCACTTGATACGGGATTTCTGTAACAACAATTCTATCTTTATTTCCTTTTTGGCGCTCAATAACAGCCTTAGCTCTTAAAGTAATTTTTCCTCGTCCAGTTGTATATGCATCCATAATGCCTTGTCGCCCACAGATAATACCTGCTGTCGGAAAATCTGGTCCTTTAACATATTTCATTAATTCTTTAATCGTTGTTTCCGGCTTATCTAAAAGAGTGACAATTCCATCTGAAATTTCATTTAAATTATGAGGCGCCATATTCGTTGCCATTCCAACAGCAATACCGCTTGATCCATTAACCAGAAGATTTGGAATCGCTGATGGTAAAACTTGAGGCTCTTGAAGAGTATTGTCAAAATTCGGACTAAAATCAACGGTCTTTCTTTCTAAATCTTTTAAAATTTCTTCAGAAATAGATTCCATGCGAATTTCCGTATATCTCATCGCTGCCGCAGAATCTCCATCGACAGATCCGAAGTTTCCTTGACCATCAACAAGAGGATAACGCATAGAAAAATCTTGTGCTAAGCGTACAATCGTATCATATACAGCCGTGTCTCCATGAGGATGATACTTTCCTAAAACCTCACCAACGATACGCGCACTTTTTTTATAGCTTTTGCTGTGCTCAAGACCTATCTGCTTCATTGCATACAAAACACGTCGATGAACCGGCTTTAACCCATCTCGAACATCTGGTAGAGCACGACTAACAATAACGCTCATCGCATAAGAAAGATATGAAGTTTTCATTTCTTCTTCAATGTTGATTGGGAGTATTTTTTCTTTCGTCGTAAAATCTTTCATTTCTTTTTTAGCCTTTCTTAAAAATATCCTTTTTCTCTTTAAACATCCAAATTCTTTACTTCATGAGCATTAGCTTCAATAAATTCTCTACGTGGCTGTACGGCATCGCCCATTAATGTTGAAAATGTTGCGTCAGCTTCTACAGCATCTTCCAAAACCACTTGAAGCATTGTTCTCTTTTCTGGATCCATAGTCGTTTCCCATAATTGCTGTGGATTCATTTCTCCAAGGCCTTTATACCTTTGAATATAAATACCTTTGTTTGCCTGAGCTCTAACAAACTCTAGAACTTCTTGAAGACCAACAAAATATTTCTTTTCTTTTCCACTTTCAACTACAAAATTAGGTTTAAGATCTTGCACTTTTGATGTTTTCTTAGTTCCTTTTTCCTTATCCTCAGAAAAAACAAATGATCTTATTTCTGGTTTTAAAAACTCTGTGATACTAAGGTCGTGTTTTGAAAGAATTTTTTCAATATTTTCAATCTCCTCAGATTCAAAAAGTTCAATATACTTAGCGTCCTCTTGATCTTTTGTTGCCTTCGCAAGCTCCTTGTCATCAAACAAGAATTCATTTTTATGCTCCACAACTATCATATAAACTGGCATTTTTTTGGTCTTTGGGTTCATTTTGTCCACATATTTCTGGAAATCCACTCCCTTTCGGCCTAATCTATCAGCTATTTTCTCGATCTCTACCAGGTTCGCTAAAAGCTCTTTTACTGCTGCCCCTTTAAGTTGTGTCTTTTTCTTAATTCTTGAAAACACAAGATCTTCTGAACCAAGCTCTAAAATAAGCTCATTCATTTCTTCTTCTGTTTCAATATATTCTTCTCTTTTGCCTCTTTTCATTTTATATAAAGGAGGCTGGGCAACATAAACATGTCCTGCTTCTATAAGCGGTTTCATTTGGCGATATAAAAAAGTGAGCAACAATGTTCGAATATGAGATCCATCAACATCGGCATCGCACATAATAATCAATTTATGATAACGTAATTTTTCCAAATTAAACTCTTCTCCAACGCCTGTTCCAAAAGCTGTAATCATTGTTCTAATTTCTTCATTACTTAAAATCTTCTCTAAACGAGCTTTTTCGACATTGAGAATTTTTCCTTTTAGCGGTAAAATCGCCTGAAATGTTCTGTCTCTTCCTTGCTTAGCAGAGCCTCCCGCAGAGTCCCCCTCAACTAAATAAAGCTCACACAACGATGGATCTTTTTGTGAACAATCTGCTAATTTTCCTGGAAGCCCACCACTTTCCAATGCTCCTTTTCGTCGAGTTAATTCGCGTGCCTTACGAGCTGCTGCACGAGCGCGTGATGCAACAATAGCTTTATCAATAATTTTATTTGCGATTGATGGATTTTCTTCGAAAAAAGTATTAAGCTCTTCTAAGGTAGCTGACGCAACAAGCCCGTCGACCTCTGAGTTTCCGAGTTTTGTTTTTGTCTGTCCCTCAAACTGAGGATTTGGAATTTTTACACTAATAACGGCCGTCAACCCCTCCCGCGTATCATCTCCACTAATTGTAATATCATTCTTTAAAAGATTTTTACTTTTTGCATAGCTGTTCAATGCTCTTGTCAAGGCTGAACGGAAGCCACTTAAATGCGTTCCTCCCTCGATAGTATTAATATTATTTGCATACGTAAATACATTTTCCGAATAGCTTTCACTATATTGGATCGCGACCTCTATCGAAATTTTTTCTTTTTCTCTATGAAAATAAATAACTTTTTTATGCAGAGGTTCTTTTTTAGTTGAAAGATGTTCAACAAAAGAAATGATCCCCCCTTTAAATTGGAAGATATTTTCCTTTTCTTTTTCTTCTCTTTTGTCAACAAGCTTAATCCAAATACCCTTGTTTAAAAATGCAAGTTCGCGCATCCTTTTTGCCAAAGTATCATACGAAAATATTTGAGTTTCTTTAAAAATTGTCTTATCTGGTTTAAACGTAACTTTTGTTCCTGTTTCTTTTGTTTTCCCAACAACGGTTAACTTTGATGCCGTTTTACCTTGCTCATATCTTTGATGATAAATTTTTCCTTCTTTTTTGATTTCAACCTCAAGCCATGCTGAAAGCGCATTAACAACGCTCACGCCAACACCGTGCAACCCTCCAGATACTTTATATACGCGATGATCAAACTTTCCCCCAGCATGAAGCGTTGTCAAAACAACTTCAACAGCTGGTTTTTTTTCTGTTTTATGGATATCAACTGGAATACCCCTCCCGTTATCCGTTACGCTAATTGTATTATTCTCGTTGATTACAACTTCAATCTTATCACAATACCCTCCCATGGCCTCGTCGACCGCGTTGTCAACAACCTCATATACCAAATGATGAAGCCCTCGCGCTGTTGTGTCTCCAATATACATAGCCGGGCGCATACGTACCGCGCTGACGCCTTCTAAGACCTGGATGTTCGTTGCGTCATAATTGCCGCTGTTTACTGGCTTTTCTTTTTTTGTCTTCTCTGTCTTCTTGTTTTTCTTTTCTTCTTTTTTCATTTTACCTTTCCTATCTTAAAACAAATCTCTATGAGTTCTGGAATTTCTTCTTTAATTTCTTTTAAAAGTTTATTTTTTTTAAGATTTAAATGAAACATCCACGCTGGAGAATCTACGCAAACCATCATTTTCCCTTCTTTGATTCCAAATATTTTTGCATGTTTTTTTATCTTTCCTTCAAGCAAGCTGTCCCAAACACGTTGTATTTTTGTTTCTTCCGAAGTCTCTTTTCTCGAAAGCATTTTAACGACATCTGGAATTATATTTTTTATTTCTTCCATTTTTAAATACGCATCGGCAACGCTAAATAAAGATACTCATTCATTCGTATCACGCCTGGTTTATCTGCCCCTAAGAGCTCGAGGCTAACCTCTTCCGTTTCGATATTTTTTAGAGCCTCAATAAAAAAATGAGGATTAAATCCAACAATAAGCTCTGATCCCCCATAGTGAATGCCAACTTCTTCTCGAGATTCTCCCAAATCAGGCGTAATTTTTGAAACAATAAGCTTATCTTTAAACACTTCAAATTTAACAGCCTGAAAATCAGGTGTTGTTAAAAGATTCGCTCTTTTGATCGCAGCTAGCAACCCTTGTGTATTAATTGTAATTTTTATTTTTTGTTCTGGGGGAATAACTTGATTATAATTCGGATAATCCCCTTCGATAATACGAGTCGCAATTAAAACGTGATCAATATCAAATAAAAGCTGATTTGCATTTGTTAAAAGAGAAAGCTGCCCTTCCTCTTTAATATTTCTCATAACCTCATAAACGGCTTTTGTTGGAATAATAATTCTCGTCTCTTTTTTTATCGGTGTTTCTAGTTTTTTCTCGCTTTTCGCTAGTCTTCTTCCATCGGTTGCAACAAGGCGGATAATATCGTCTTCAATCTCAAGTAAAACACCGTTTAAAATATACCTTGCTTCTTCGTGAGAGACTGCAAAAGATGTCATTTTAAGCATTTCTTTTAAAACGCCCTGATCAATCACAACGGCTTCAACATTTTTGAATTCCGGAAACTTAGGAAATTCTTCTTTCGGGAGACCAATAAGCTTAAATAAGCACTTTTCCCCTTCTATTTCTATATGATTATTTTTCTTTGTTGTAATAACCACATCCCCTTCAGGCAGTTCCTTTATAATATCATTAAATTTTTTAGCCGGAAGAGTTATTGCTCCTTCCTCTAAAATTTGCACAGGTATTTCACAGGATATCCCTATATCAAGATCAGTTGCATAGAGACGAATTGTTGATTTTTTTGTTGTTTCTAGCAACATATTGGAAAGAATTGGTAACGTTGCTTTTGAAGATACAACATTTTGTACCTTTGTTATTCCATACAACAAGTCATCTTTTGAAATTTTAAGTTTCATAATATCCACATCCTTTTCAGAAAAATGATTCTAACTATCTTAAGAAAAATAGTTGTAGTTACAGTAGAGCTTGTTAATAATTTGAACAAGCATAAAAATATAAGCAAATAAACAACTTATAAAAAAAGAGCATGTGCAAAACTAGTGAATTTTAATCGATTACTTTTTAATTTCTATGGCTAAATGCTCCATGGATTGTTTTAACACATTGTTTTCATTTATTTCTTTTTCAATTTTTTTACAAGAATGCAAAACCGTTGTGTGATCTTTCCCTCCGAAGGCAGCTCCAATTTCAGGCAAAGATAAATTTGTAAGCTGTCTGGACAAATACATGGCGATTTGGCGAGGCAAAACAATATTTTTATGCCTTTTTGTTGCTCTAATATCATGTAGGGAAATATTATAATAATCAGAAACAATTTTTTGAATCATATCTACATTAACAAGCTTGGCTGTTTCTTTAACCATATCTTTAAGGATAACCTTGGCCATATCTAAAGAAATAGTTCTTTCTTCTAGTAAAGAATATGCCATAACCCGGACCAATGCTCCTTCTAGTTCGCGAATATTTGTTTTAATTTGTTCGGCAATAAAGAAAATAACTTCATCAGGTACTTTAGTCGGTTCCCGTTCAATTTTTTTCTTTAAAATAGCAACACGCGTTTCAAAGTCTGGAGGTTGGACATCAGCAACAAGGCCCCATGCAAAACGAGAGCTTAATCGGTCTTCTAGATTTGGGATGTTTTTTGGTGGCCGATCAGAAGAGACAACAATTTGTTTTCGAGCCTGGTGAAGGTCATTAAAAGTGTGGAAAAATTCTTCCTGTGTCGATTCTTTTCCGGCGATAAACTGGATGTCGTCGACAAGAAGGACATCTATGCTGCGATATTTTTGGCGAAATTGAGCTGTTGATCGATGCCGGATAGCGTCAATCAGGCCGTTAGTAAATTTTTCAGAAGAAATATAACAAAATTTTGTTTTGGGGTTGCTTACTCTAATTTTATTTGCGATGGATTGCATTAAATGAGTTTTACCAAGACCTACTCCGCCATAAATAAATAATGGATTGTATGCTTTTGCTGGAGATTCGGCGACGGCAAAACTAGCAGCATGGGCAAAACGGTTAGAAGATCCGATGACAAAATTATCGAATGTAAAACGAGGAGTGATAATAGAGGCATCTACGAGTCCTGTTTTCGCAGGTCTCTCCTCTTCGAATCTTTTTTCCAGTTCGCTAAATTTTTTCTGTGTTTTGGCGCCAAGGATTGTGGAATTAACCTCAAATTCGAGATTAATGTTTTTTGGTGTTTGTTCGTTAAGAGCTTCTTCAATAAAGATGAGATAATGTTCGATGATCCAATTTTTAAAGAATTCATCGGGCGTTTCAATAATGAGGGTATCAAGATCTTGCTCTTTTACATTTAGAGACGAAAACCATGTTTCGTGTGAGGTCTCTCCGATTTTAGAGCGGATAGAAGATTGCGCTTTTTCCCAGATTTTTAATAGGCTCATAAGGTGTGTGCAAAAAGGTTAAAAAATAGCTATTTCACAGAGTTAACAGCTTTTCCACAGAAACATTGTACAGCTTTTTTGCTTGCTTGTCTTCGGGAAATATAAAAATAAGAAATTAGCCATTTCGACAACTGGGGCAAAAGTGAATTTATTATAACAGAGAAAAGGTGAATTTCAACTTAAAACTTCCGCCCTCCTTTTTTTCTTGATTTTAGGGTTTTAGCAAGCATGGGGAAGTTTCCTAACATATTGGGCAGCAGTTTGTTTTAGCGCTTCTTGATGAAGAAAAAAGCTTGACTAGAAAAACAGCCGTGTTATACTTATTCAAATATTTACAATAAAAAAATAAAGATACTGGTTATCAGTATCTTTTAAGCTTTATTACCGAGGAAATCCAAGAAGATGAAAAAAACATTAAAGACACCAACAAAACTTAAAGGCAAAAGAAAACATGGGTTTCGCCACCGCATGGAAACAGCTGACGGGCGAGATATTTTGAAGCGCCGACGACAAAAAGGCCGAAAAAGACTGACTGTCTGACATCCAGCCGGCAAAAATTTAACTATGATCACTAAAACACTATCGTTTTTGATACGTTTATATCAAAAAATCAAACACAGTCTTTTTATAGACACGTGTCGTTTTCACCCTTCATGCTCGGAGTATGCGCTGCAGGCTTTGCAAAAATATGGGGCCGCCAAAGGTTCCTTAAAAGCAATTTGTCGAATTATGCGCTGTTCCCCCCTCTCTCGAGGAGGGTTTGACCCTTTAACATAGGATTATATTTATGGAAAAAAGAACATTTTTAGCTATATTACTATCTGTATTTATATTATTTGGATATAATGCGTTAGTATTAAAAAAGGCTCCAAAAGACAGCGGGCAAAGACATGAAGAAGTGGCAAAGGATTCACAAGCCTTTGTTACTAAAGAGTTTACGAATGTAGAGCCTGTTGTTTTAAGCAAGGCTGTCGAAGCAAAAGAAAAAATTACGATTATTGAAAATGATATTTTTAAGGCAGAGTTTTCAAATATTGGCGGAAGCCTAAAAAGTATTACGATCAAAAAGTACAACGAAACAATGCCTGTTGAAAATATTGTTGGGCTGGTTGACTACGAAGCATACCCCTTCTCTCTCCGCAAGGCTTTAGACAATAAGATTGTTTTTTATTATCGGGATGATTCGTATGAAATTGAGAAAATATATGATTTGTCCAAAGAGAATTATCTTTTTGATGTCGAGGTGAGCATAAAGAATGTTTCAGGAATGTCCAAAGTAAAAAGTCTAAAAATGAACACTTTAAGCGTAGAAACAACTGATTTAATTGGTTCGAAAAATAATGCTCGGGAACGAGGTCTTTATGAATATAGCGTTTCTTTAGATGATAAAATTATTCGAAAAAACAACGCTATTGATTTTAGTTCTAAAAACGATTTTCATGAAATGGGAAATGTTAATTGGTCTGCATTTAGAAATCGATATTTTTGTGCTATTGTTAAGCCAGAATTTATAACAAAAGACTACGAAACAGTTCCTGTTCACAAGAATCAGCTAGATTTGATATTAGAATCGCAAAATATTGAATTAGATCGAGGCGAGAAAATTTCTTATAAAGCTTTTGTTTATGTTGGACCTCAAGATAAGGAAATATTATCAAGTTATAATCTCGGAATTGAAAATGTATCTGTTTTTAGTAAATTTTGGATATTAAATTCAATATCCAATTTAGTTATAACTACGATGAACTTAATACACAAGGTTGTTCCAAACTGGGGATTTTGTATTATTATGATCAGCATATTGTTTTATCTTGTTACGTATCCGCTGACCATAAAAAGCATGCTTTCTATGAAAAGAATGCAGGCTTTGCAACCAGAAATTACAAAAATAAGGGAGCAGTACAAGAGCAATCCTCAGCGTCTTAATAAAGAAATAATGGGCCTATATAAGACAAATTCGGTTAATCCTATGGGTGGTTGTCTTCCAATGATATTGCAGATGCCAGCATTTATTGCTTTGTATCAGGCGCTTTGGAGAACAGTTGCCTTTAAAGGCGCTCATTTCTTATGGATTAAAGATTTATCTCAACCAGACAGGCTGTTTACTTTTCCATTTACATTGCCAATTGTTGGGAACGAATTTAACATTTTACCAATTATTATGATGATAGCGATGTTTTTCCAGCAAAAAGCATCAACTAAAAACATGGCTTCAACAGACCCAAATCAAGTAATGCAGCAAAAAATGATGACTATGTTTTTCCCAGTATTTTTAGGATTTATATTTTATAAATTTTCTAGCGGACTAACACTGTATTTTACTATGTTTTATATTCTTTCGACTTTTACGCAGTTAAAAATGTCCAAAATAAAAAAGGCAGGATAGAATGGAAAATAAGCCAAATAAGTCTTCTAAAAGTATTGAAGCATATGGGACAACAGTAGAAGAGGCTATTCAAAAGGCTTTAGAAGAGCTAGGCGTTGGTAGAGATAGCGTTGTAATAAAGATTGTTTCTGAAGAGAAAAAGGGACTTTTTGGAATGGAGGGTGAAAAACCTGCAAAAATCATTGTTTCTTTGAAGGAATAATAGTAGAATATTATTAAATTAGGGTAAGTCAGTTAATGTTTCACGTGGAACATAGGGGTGAAAAGATGGGAAAAACAATCGCATTATGTAATCAAAAAGGCGGAACTGGAAAAACCACGACGTCAGTAAATCTTTCTGCTGCGTTAGCCCATAAAAATAAGAAAATTCTTTTGGTTGATACGGATCCCCAGGGGAACGCGACGAGTGGATTAGGTATTAACAAAAACAATATTGAAGTTTCGATTTATGATGTTCTTTTGAACAAAATGAAAATAAAAGACATTGCTGTCCAAACTGAATATGAAAATTTAACAGTAGCTCCATGTAATATTAATTTAACGGGCGCAGAAATTGAACTCGTTGGAGCGCTGTCTCGAGAAGCTAGGCTAAAACGTGCGATTGAAGAGATAAAAGATGATTATGACTATATTTTTATTGATTCGCCGCCATCTTTAGGATTAATTACTTTGAATTCTTTGGTGGCAAGCGATTCAATCATCATTCCTATACAATGTGAATTCTATGCGCTAGAGGGTGTCTCACAGCTTTTAAATACGATTAATTTGATACGAGACGGCCTTAATCCGAGTCTAGCTATTGAAGGTGTTCTAATGACTATGGCAGATTTTAGAACAAATTTGACGACAGAAGTTATTAATGAAATAAGAAGCTTTTTCAAAGAAAAAGTTTATCAGACTGTGATCCCTAGAAATGTTCGGTTAAGCGAGGCGCCAAGTTTTGGAAAGCCGATTGCTGTTTATGATAGCAATTCGATTGGTGCAAAGAAATATGATGAATTCGCGAGAGAATTTTTAGGAGAAAAGATTGAGAACAAAGAAGAAGAGGCTGTTGAAGTCAATTAATCTTTTTGTAAAAAATTAAAAGAGGGGAACAGCTCATGGAAAAAAGTGCTTTAGGAAAAGGACTTTCCGCGTTAATTCCAGAAAATGTTAGCTTAGAAAAAGGCGAGAGCATTGCGTACATTAATACATCGCGAATCAAAAAGAATACATTGCAGCCGAGAAAAGAATTTGATCAAGAAAAATTGTCCGATCTGATTTCTTCGATAAAAGAAAAAGGTGTTTTGCAGCCTTTATTAGTTCGACAATCTGGAGATCAATATGAGTTGATTGCAGGGGAGCGAAGATTAAGAGCTGCTCAAAGTTTAAATATTGATAAAGTTCCAGCGATTGTTAAAATTGCGTCAGATCAAGAAGCGCTAGTCTTGGCTTTGATTGAGAATATTCAAAGAGAAGAGCTTAATGTGATTGAGGAAGCCAAAGCCTTTAAGCAGCTTATTGAGGAATTTGATTTTACGCAAGATGTTGTGGCGCAGTCAGTTGGGAGAAATCGAACAACTGTTACGAACATTTTAAGATTGCTTACATTGCCAGAGGAAATTCAAAAAAGTATTTCAGCAGGATCTTTTTCTATGGGTCATGCTCGTGCGATTCTTAGCTTAAAAAATGAATCAAAGCAAAAAGCGCTTTGGAAAAAAACGTTAGACAAAGGTTTTTCTGTTCGAGAGATTGAAAGCTTAGTAAAAGTTGAAGGCGAGGGTCAGGGAAAAAAGAAAAAAATTTCTCAAGAGAATAGAGATCGATATGTGGTGGATTTAGAAGAAGATTTACAAAGAGCGTTAGGGACAAAGGTTCGAATTAAAGCGCAAAAGAAACGAGGACAAGTCGTGATTGAATATTATTCTCCCGACGATCTCGAGCGCATTATTCATATTATCAAAAAATAAGACGGTATTTTTTCGTCGAGAGGACAGGCTATGATTAAAGGAATGACAGGGTTTGGAAGCGCTGAAATTTCTTCTGGATCAACAAAAGGAATTGTTGAAGTCAAGAGTGTTAATCATCGGTATTTAGATGTTGGATATTTTTTGCCGCCTGGCTTTATGCTTTTAGAAGACAAGATTCGAAAGCGTGTTAAAAAAAGCGTTTTACGCGGGCGTATTTCTATTGTGATGAAGATTACAAAGAAAGAGGTTGCGACGGTTTTGTTTAACAAGAAAGTTGTTCAGACTTATTTGAAACAAGAAAAGAGCCTGAAAAAAGAGTTTGGGTTGTCGGGAAATTTATCTTTAGGAGGACTCATTCGTCTTCCGGGTGTTGTGGATGTGCAAGAAACGAATGTTAATGCAAGCGCTTTATGGCCAGCTGTTGATAAAGCTATCAAAATAGCTCTTGGGTCTTTAGTGAAGATGCGCAAAAGAGAAGGAGCTAGCATTATAAAAGATGTTAAAAGTCAATTGTCTCGTATGTCGTTGCAAATAAACAAGATACGATCTAGAGAAAAACAAGTGCTGACTCAACAAAAGAAAAGAATGGATGCAGAGGAATTCTTTTCTTATCAAAATAGCATTGATGTTAATGAAGAGATTTCTCGTTTGGCGCATCATATTGTAGAGTTTCGCTTGCTTTTAAAAAGCGATGCGGCTGTTGGAAAAAAACTTGATTTTATTGCTCAAGAAATGCAGAGAGAAGCAAATACGATTGGGTCGAAAATGCAAGATAAAATTGTTTCCAATGCTGTTATCTCAATTAAAAGCAAGATTGAAAAATTGAGAGAGCAGGCACAAAACATTGAATAAAAAAAGTGTGAAAATAAAGAAGGGGAAGGTTTTTGTTCTTTCTGGTCCGTCGGGAGCAGGGAAAACAACTTTGCACAAGTGGTTGCTTAAGAACAAAAAGATTGCAAAGATGCTTGTTAAGACTGTTTCGGCGACAACGCGTGCTCCTCGCAAAGGAGAAAAAGATGGCCGAGATTATTTGTTCTTTTCAAAGAAAGAGTTTTTTCATCGACGAGAAATTGGATATTTTTTAGAATGGAAGAAAGTTTTTGATAATTACTATGGAACGCCTAAAAAACTGTTAGAAGATTTTTTGAAGAAAGGCAAGAATGTGCTTCTTTGTATTGATGTGAAGGGTGCAAAGGTGGTTATGAAGCAGAAGAAAGAGGCTGTAAGCATATTCGTTAAAACTAAAAATATGAGCGTTTTAAGAAAGAGGCTTGAAGATCGAGGATCCGAAACAATCGTCGATTTTCAAAAGCGCGTTCAAACTGCTCAAAAAGAAATGAAAGAAGTAAAGCATTATCAGCACGTTGTTATCAATGACGTTTTAAGTGTGGCAGTAAAAAAGATTGAAACTATTATTTTAGAAGAGCTAAAAAAGAAACAGGAGGAATAAATGGGGTATCAACCACTAGAAAAGCTTTTGCCAAAAGCTAAATATAGTATTTATAAGCTTGTTTTGTTGGCTGCAAAAAGAGCGACGGAATTAGCTGAAGGCATGCCAAAGTTAATCGAAAGACCGTCAACAATCAAGACAACAACGCTTGCCTTAGATGAAATTATGGAAGGAAAAGTTGTTCTTAAAGGAGCAGAGGATCAGCTTGTTCCAGGTGAGTTGCCTAAGCAAGAAACCGAAGAAGAGCTTAGCCAAGACGAAAGCGTAGAAGCAGAGGCATAAGAGAGTGGCTAAGCAAAAGCAAGTTGTTTTAGGGATAACAGGAAGTATCTCCGCATACAAAGCATGCGATATTGTTCGCGGACTTCAAAAAAAGAATATTTCTGTTACGGTTGTGATGACCGAAGCGGCAAAGAAATTTATTACACCTTTAACCTTAATGAGTCTTTCTCAAAATAAAGTGTATAGTGAGATGTTTGCTGAGAGTTGTGATGAGTGGACAATGGACCACATTAGTTTGGCGCAAAAAGCAGATCTTTTTTTAATTGCTCCTGCGACGGCAAATGTGATTGGGAAGATAGCAGGAGGCATTGCAGACAATCTTTTGACAAGCACAGCCATGACGACAAGAGCGCCTATTGTGATTGCGCCTGCAATGAATACGGCTATGTATGAAAATAAAATTGTTCAAAATAATATTAGCATTTTAAAAAAGAATGGCATAAGATTTATTGATCCTGTTTCGGGAAAGCTTGCGTGTGGGGATGTTGGCAAAGGTCATTTAGCAGGTGTTGATATTATTGTAAAAAAAGTTTGTGCCCTTTTGAAAAATAAATAAAATAATTTGGATGTTTGGCGCGATAGCCAAGTGGTAAGGCAGTGGTTTGCAAAACCATTATTCGCCGGTTCGATTCCGGCTCGCGCCTCCAGAGATGTTTTGGGCAAGTGGTGGAATGGCATACACGAAGGACTTAAAATCCTTTGGTCGAAAGACTATGAGGGTTCGACTCCCTCCTTGCCCATTAAAGATCGACTTTTTATGTTTAGTTTACGTGGGCTCATAGCTCAGTTGGTTAGAGTACTTGCATGACATGCAAGGTGTCCGAGGTTCGAGTCCTCGTGGGCCCACCATTTACATAAGTTTTTTTGGTGTAAAAAGATAGAGAATGAGAGTTTTATTATGGATAAAAAACAATTAGAATCATTAAGGCATAGCTGTTCGCACGTGATGGCACAAGCGGTCAAGGAGCTTTGGCCTGATGTTAAGGTGGCGATTGGTCCTGCGATTGAAAATGGATTCTATTATGATTTTGAACGCAAAGATCCTTTTACAGTAGATGATTTGAAAAAGATTGAAAAAGCGATGAGGCGTATTATTCAGGATAAGCCAAAGCTTGTGCAAAGCCTGATGCCAAAAAAAGAAGCTGTAGAGTTTTTTAGAAATCAGGATGAAGTTTATAAAGTTGAGCTCATTGAAAGCTTGGAAGATGAAAAAGTTTCTATTTACCAAACAGGTGATGGATTTTTAGATTTATGTAAAGGTCCGCATGTGGATCATGCCGGAGAGATTAAAGCATTTAAATTGTTTTCGGTAGCAGGAGCTTATTGGAGAGGCGACGAGACAAAACAAATGCTTCAGCGTATTTATGGCACTTGTTTTCCGACGGAGAAAGAGCTTAAAGAATATTTAGTGATGTTAGAAGAAGCAAAAAAGCGAGACCATCGAAAATTAGGTCCTCAGCTAGATTTGTTTAATTTTTATCAAGAAGAAGCAGGGGCAGGGCTTGTTTTTTATCATCCAGCCGGGGCGATGCTTCGAAGAATTATTGAAGACTATATTAAAGATGAAAATGTTAAGCATGGCTATGATCTTGTCCAGACGCCAAATATTCTAAAAGGAAAACTTTGGGAAACATCGGGGCACAGCGATTATTATCGAGAAAATATGTATTATTTCGACGTGGATAATCAGGAGTATGCGGTTAAGCCGATGAATTGTCCGGGGCATATTTTGATTTATAAATCGAAGACACGTTCATATCGAGACTTGCCAATTCGATTGTTTGAACTGGGCACTGTTTATCGTCATGAAAAAACAGGTGTTTTACATGGACTTTTGCGTTTGCGTGGATTTACCCAAGACGATGGACACATCTTTTGTCGAGAAGATCAAATCAAAGAAGAAGTTATAAGTGTTATTGATTTTGTATTTGAAGTGATGAAAACTTTTGGATTTAATAATTATGAAATTGAGCTAAGCACGCGTCCAGAGAAATTTATTGGAGAGGTCGAAGATTGGGAAATAGCGACAAAAGCGTTGGAACAATCTTTGAAAGAAAAGAAAATTGAATATCAAATTAATGAGGGCGAGGGAGCGTTTTATGGTCCAAAAATTGATATTAAACTTAAAGATGCGATTGGGCGCTCTTGGCAGTGTGCAACAATCCAATGCGATTTTGCTTTACCTGAGCGATTTAAGATGACGTATGTTAATGAAGAAGGCAAAGAGAAAAAGCCGATTATGATTCATCGAGCGGTGCTTGGAAGCGTGGAGAGATTTTTTGGAACATTGATTGAACATTATGCGGGCGCTTTTCCGTTATGGCTTGCGCCAACTCAAGTGGCGATTATTCCGATCAGAGAAGAACACCAAGCCTTTGCGAGACAAATAAAAGAAGATTTACAAACAAATGGTTTTCGGGTTATAATTGACACCGGCAATGAAACTTTAAATAAGAAAATTCGAGAGAATTCTATTAAAAAGATTCCTTATTTGATGATTTTAGGCGATAAAGAAGTTGAAACAAAGCAGGTGGCTGTCCGAAAGAGAGGCGGCAACCAAACAAGTATGGCTTTTAATGTTTTGGTAGAGCAGCTTAAAAAGGAAGTTGTTCAAAAAATATAAAATCAACCCATTATAGTAGGAGGTAGTTTCTATCAATAAATATATTCGAACCAATGAGCGTATTCGAGTCCCTGAAGTGCGTGTTATCGGTCCAGAATCAGAACAGCTTGGCGTTGTTTTGATTAAAAGAGCGCTAGAATTGGCTCAAGAAAACGATCTTGATCTCGTCGAGATTGCTCCAACAGCAAAGCCGCCGGTTTGTCGTATTATGGATTTTAGTAAATATAAGTATGATCAAGAAAAAAAAGAACGGCTTGAGAAAAAAAAGCAAAAAGTAACGCATTTAAAGCAGATTCGCATTAAGCCGCATATTGATCAACATGATTATCAAGTAAAGTTAAAACAGGCGATTTCATTTTTGGAAAAAAAAGATAAAGTAAAAGTAAATCTTTTTTTCCGAGGACGTGAAATGGCATTTAGGGATCAAGGAAGAGAAGTGTTGAAGAAATTCATTCAAGATATTTCTGAACACGGACAAATCGAAAAAGATCTTAATATGATGGGACGCGTTATGTCCGTCGTTGTTGCCCCAAAGGCAAGCACGAAATAAAGATGTTATTGGTCTTTTCTAAATTAACATTATGCGGTAGTCCAATATTTTGACTTTTTTCCGATTAAGAAAAAGACTAGAATATTTGGTCACCATTAGCTTTAAATGAGAAAAGGTCAATAGAAAGGAAATCGTATGCCAAAGCTTAAAACAAATAGATCCGCTGCTAAGCGAGTTCGCGTTACCAAGACAGGTAAGATAAAGAAGCGAAGCGCAAATCGCGGTCATATTTTAGGAAAAAAAACAAGTAAGCGAAAACGTCATCTTCGTAAAGATGGATATCTTGAGTCAGGTGACGCAAAGAAAATTAAAAAGATATTACCATATCTTTAATAAGGAGGATTTTATCTCATGACGAGAGCTACAAACGCTGTTGCTTCACGCAAGCGAAAAAAAAGAGTTTTAAAACAAGCCAAAGGACAATTTGGGCACAGGAGTAAGCGCTATCAACAAGCGGATCGCTCTCTTATAAAAGGGATGGCATACGCTTATCGAGATAGGCGTGTTAAGAAGCGTGAAATTAGATCTTTGTGGATTGCTCGCATCAATGCGGCTTGTCGCGATGTTGGATTAACATATAGTCGTTTTATTAATGGATTAAAAAAGGCTAATATTGAAATTAACCGTCAAATGCTAGCTGAATTGGCAGTTAATTCTCCCGTTGCTCTTAAGAAGCTGATTAAGATCGTTCAGGAGGCAGTATTGCTAAAGCCTGCCCCGAAAGAAACAAAGACAACAGAAAAAGCTTAAGGATAGCATATTAAGGTAAGAAGACATCTTCTTACCTTATTGTATAAATATGAAAATAACAATTGTTGGAGCAGGGGTTATTGGGTCAAATCTTGCAAAAGATCTTTCGGATCAGAATCATGAAGTTTATGTGGTTGAGAAGATTCCGGAAGTTGCAAATAAAGCCAATGAAAAATTAGATGCTAAAGTTTTGATTGGGGAGGGGTCTGACCCTGAGATTTTAAAGCAAGCAGGGATTGAGTCTGCGGATCTTGTTATTGCTGTTACAGCTTCTGATGAAACTAATTTTGTGGTTTGTTCTTTGGCCGATGCTTATGGAGCTAAGAAAAAGATTGCTAGAATTAGAAACCTTCCTTTGAGTCAAGCTCTAGATAGTTTTGGGTATGCTCGATTTTCTATTGATGAAATTATTAATCCTGAACAAGTTGCCGCTGAGCAAACTGTAAAAATTGTTAAATCTCCGGGATCTCACGAAGTTGCGGACTTCGGCGACGGAAAAATTCTTTTACGTTCTTTTGTTATTCCTGAAGATTCTCCATTATGTCATGCAAAAATAGAAGACCTTCGAAGCGATGATTCTCCGTGGCCTTTTTTGGTTATCGCGATTAAAAGAGACAACAGTGTCATTATTCCTAAAGGGGATGGGGTCATACAGAAATCAGACCGTATTTATGTTTTGTTGCCATCAGCATCGTTGGGAGAATTTTTAGCGTTTGTTGATCCGAATGCTCGACGACCAGAAAAGATTGTTATTTATGGGGCAACGAGTATCGGTGAGAAAATTGCACAAGATTTAATCGGATATGTGAGAGATGTTCTTGTTCTAGAAGAAAACGAGGAGCAGGCCGGAAGCGTTGCGGGGAAACTTAATAACGTACGTGTCATTAATGGATCTCCGTCGGAAAAAGAGATTCTAAAAGAATGTGGGATTGAAGCTGTGGATGTTTTTATTTCAGCGTCGGATAGCGATCATTCAAACTTAGTCAGTGCGGTTTTAGCAAAAAAGATGGGTGCTAAGAAAACAATTATTATCACGCAGCATCCAGATTATATGTCGATTATGGAATCTCTTGGAATTGATATTATGATTAATCCTCGTTTTTTGGCTGTTGACCAAATTCTTCGCTTTGTTAGAGGGGAAGGTGTTAATGCGGTTACAAAAATTGTAGGATGTAAAGCCGAAGCTCTTGAACTTGTTCCCGAGCAAGGATCCCCAATTACAAAAGCACCTTTAAAAGATATTAAGTTTCCTAAAGAATCCATTGTTGGGGCTGTCTTTAGGGATGATGATGTTATTTTAGCAGACGGAAATACGTGTATTCATGAAGGCGAAGGAACGATTGTCTTTTGCCACGAAGACTGTATTACACAATTACAAAAATTATTTACCCGAAAAAAAATTCTTTAAAAATTTCTTATGCATAAAAAGATTGTTGCAAGTATTGTTGCTAGAGTTCTTTTGGTTGTTAGTCTTATTATGCTCATTCCTTTGGGATGGGCATTTTTTGACAATAATCATAGTCTTGAGGTGTTTGCATTCTCGACGACAATATTGCTAGGACTTTTGGTTTCTGTGTTTGTTCGAGGAATTTTTCCTTTGGATGAAGATGCCTTTGAGCATTTGAATGCCAAAGATGGTTTGGCTATTGTGGGTTTATCTTGGATTGTTTTGTCTTTGTTTGGGTCCTTGCCGTTTTATTTAACAGGAAGCGTCTTGTCTTTTACAGATGCTTTTTTTGAAACGGTTAGCGGTTTCACAACAACAGGGGCCACGATCATGACGCATATTGAAGGATTGCCTAAAGGACTTCTTTTTTGGCGTAGCTTAACGCATTGGCTTGGAGGCATGGGAATCATTGTCCTTTTTTTGGCTTTGTTGCCTGCGATTGGACAAGGCGCCTATCGCCTTTATCAAGCCGAAACGCCAGGCCCGACGGCAGAACGGGCACAGCCGCGGGTTAAAGAGACAGCTAAAGCCCTTTGGGGTGTTTATTTTATGCTATCTTTTTTAGAAACGCTTTTGCTTAAAATTGGCGGAATGACTTGGTTTGATGCTCTTTGTCATACTTTTGGGACCATGGCAACAGGTGGGTTTTCTACAAAAACAGCGAGTATCGCGGCGTTTAATCCGTTTATTCAATGGGTGATCGTTGTGTTTATGTTTTTGGCAGGAACCAATTTCATTCTTCATTATCAGGCGATTAAAGGCAATCCAAAAACATTTTTCAAAAGTGAAGAATTTCGATGGTATTTCTTTCTTGTGCTTGCGCTTATTTTTGTTTTTACGTTTATTCTTAAAAATGCGTACGGCCTATCGATGCCGGTAAGAACAGCAGCGTTCCAGGTTGTTTCGATTTTAACAACAACAGGATACGTGACAGCTGATTTTAATCTTTGGCCTCAGGTACTTCGGATGGGCCTTGTCTGCTTGATGTTCATTGGTGGGTGCGCAGGGTCAACGGGTGGTGGTATGAAGGTGGTGCGCGTCTTTTTAATGTTTAAAGTCGCCGTAAGGTCTGTTGTTCAAACAATATTTCCAAATGCTGTTATTCCCGTTAAGATAGAAGGGAAGCCTGTTTCAGATAAAATTGTTCTAGGCGTATTGTCGTTTGGCGCGATCTTTATTTCCCTTTTTGTGGTAGGAGCGCTTGCTATGGCTGCGACAAATAATTGTGATTTGCAAACAGCCGCTACTGCTTCTATTGCGGCTTTGGGAAATATTGGTCCAGGACTTGGAAAAGTAGGAGCTGCTGAGAATTATGCTTGGATTTCTATTCCTGGAAAATGGGTTTTGACCTTTTTGATGCTCGCAGGACGTCTTGAGCTTTATTCTATTTTGATCTTATTCATCCCCACAACTTGGCGTAAATAGTTTCTTTCCTTCACGTCTTTTTATAGTATAATAAAAATACTTATATTTCTATTTAATAAATTTATAAATTTTAAATAATATGACATCCTGGAATTTTGAAGAAATTAATGCAAATCTATCCCAAGAATCTTCTCAGATAAACAATGCAGCTGATCTAGAAGCCTTTCGAATTAAATATTTAGGCCGAAAAGGGCTTGTTTCTGAGATCTATGCCGGTCTTGGAAGTGCCTCAAAAGAAGAAAAGCCTTTGATTGGCAAGAATGCCAATGACCTAAAAAATAAAATACAAGCTATTGTTGATGATAAAAAAGACTCTTTTCAAGCCAAATCTCAAGGAGAAAAGGCCAAAGAGAGCATAGATGTGACAATGCCCGGGGTTAACACGCCTTTGGGTCAGGCACATATTTTATCTCAAACGATGAATGAAATTTGCGCTATTTTTGAGCAGTTAGGATTTGCTATTTTTGAAGGGCCTGAAATTGAAACAGAGTTTAATAATTTTACGGCGCTTAACATTCCTGCAGACCATCCGTCTCGAGATGCTTTTGATACGTTTTATCTAGACACAAAAGATCCTAGCAATAAAGAGCGAAATCTTCTGCTTCGCAGTCACACCTCTCCTGCGCAAATTCGTGCGATGCAAAACAACAAACCTCCTTTAGCTGTGATTGTGCCAGGGAAAGTTTACAGGCCCGATGCGGTGGATGCGAGCCATTCGTTTATGTTCCACCAGATTGAAGGATTGTTGGTGGACGAAAAAGTTACGCTTTCAGAGTTAAAAGGACTTTTGACTGTTTTTTGTCAAAAATTATTTGGAAAAAATATAAAAATGCGTTTTCGTCCGCATTTTTTTCCGTTTACCGAGCCATCGGCAGAGGTTGATATTTCGTGTTATATTTGTAAAGGAAAAGGGTGCTCGGTTTGTGGCCGAAAAGGATGGCTGGAGATACTAGGTTGTGGCATGGTCCACCCCAAAGTTTTTGAAGCAGTCAAATATCCAAAGAATAAATACACAGGCCTTGCCTTTGGGATGGGTGTTGAACGCATTGCGATGTTAAAGCACGGTATTAATGACATTCGTTTGTTTTTTGAAAATGATAAAAGATTTTTGAAGCAATTTAAATGAGGGCATAGTTTGCGGAGCGTAACGCTCCGTAAACTATCTGCCCGAATTTATCCCGTACCCGAAGGGTATCGGGATAATGAGTGTTTAGATTTTTGAAACGTATCCCGCACGTGAAGCGTGTCGGGATAATGAGTGTTTAGATTTTTGAAATTTTAATTTATATAACAAGGAGATTTTATGAAAAAAATATTATTTGTTTTTGCGGCAATGGTTTTGTTTGTTTCGTCCAATGTTTTTGCAGATGACGTGACCCTGACAACCTATTATCCAGCACCTTTTGGTATGTACCAGGAGATGCGGGTTATGGGAAATCTTGGGGTTGGGACAACGAATCCTCAA
>JAVCCC010000030.1 GCA_030765785.1 Candidatus Aceula lacicola
AAACAATCCAAGGAGAACTAAACCTTAAGTTTAAGCTAAAAGGAAACGAGCCAGTTGAAAGAATTTTTGATTCATTTGATAACGATGGCAACCTAACAGCGCAAACAGGTTGGGCTATTAACTTTGGTCCTAGTACTCTAGATTTAAGCAAGTTCAGCACAAACGACGTAACGTTTGATTATGTTAAAACATTAGATCTTCAAGGAAATGTTAGAAAAATTCTTGGCGTCAACAATCGATATGAAGAGATCAACATTGCACATGGCGAAAGAGTTGTTTCTTTAGTAGGAGTTAAAGAATCAACATCATATATTGTTAAGAAAATAAGCGACAACAACTTTATAGCTATTCAGAAGCTTTCTTATTCTCATGCTATTCGATTTTTTGATCTACCAGCTATTTGGAAAACACGTATCTTAGACATTATCAGAAATCAAGAATTAAACATGAACCCACGAAATTTAAGCTGGGTTGAAATGTTTGTCTATGATGAAAATGCTAATGTTATTGAAACAACTTTCAAAGCTTTCCGCTCAGGAAAATATCCGATTATCAAGATTAATCCAAAAACACTTAAAGGATACGTCCAAGCTTATTCTGGAAAGTTTTATAAATATGATGGTGAGACATGGAATTTAGAGAAAGTTATTACGTTCTCATATTATAAAAAAGATCCTCGCATTGCATTAGCTAAATACGTTTTAACAAACAAAGATAGAACAAAAGAATGGATGTATGATCTTGAAGCTTTAAGCGGTACAGAAAATGAAGCTTTTGTTACCTATAGCGAATATAGCAAGGGTAATAAAACACAAAAAGAGATGATGAAAACAGGTTTTGCTAATCTTGTTGATGGAATTGAATACACAGCAGGAAAATTATTTGATGATCAATACAGAACAATCGAATGGGACGTTCTTTATGAAATCAATCATGTTAATGAAGCAGAGCAAGTTCGATATCTTTATGAATTAGACAGTAAAACAGGTGAAAAAGCTTCTCCAGAGCATTTGGTTGGAATCGAGAAAATTATCCAGAAAGACTTATACGGATTTGCTCGTGCTTCTGAAGTTGAAAAAGTTTCTGTCATGCTTGAAGATCTTGAGAGATGGGGAGGATTCGCTCCTGTTAAGTACACAGTTTACGGTCGCCATGGACATGCTATTTTAGAAAAAGATGGATACATTTATCTTCCTGGCGATTATGAAAATTATAAGGATCAAATTTTAAGTAGAATCACAGAAGAAAATTATCGTTATAAAGTTGAAGTTAAGTTTGATAAATACGATGAATATGTAAAGAAAATTGTTTATATCAATCCAGCACGAGAAAACAGATGGATCAAAAACTGGACAGTTCTTCGTCAAGATTATGTTAAAGCTTTTAATATTACAAGATTTAGTTTTGATAGCATTGTCAAGAACGCAGAGCTTGCAGATGCGCTAGCAAAAATTTATAAAAAAGATGGAGAATACGGTATTGATGAAAATACAGTTTTTGAGCCATCTTATGTTGTTAGCGAGCAAGATGCCGTTACAATTGACTACCGGATTCCTTATGATCGTCTAGAGCGTAAAATTATTAGTGCACGTATTTATGATGGTAAACTTGTTGAAATTATCGTTGCTGATGAATTTGACAAGAGAACAGGTCAGGTTGTTCACTCATACAGCCTAACTCTTGATTATCAAATCCGCGCAGAATACACAACAACTACTAAAGAAGTCAGAGAGCAACTTCATAACAATGGTATCAAATGGGATTTAAGGGCTGATCAGCTTTTAGGCAGAAGCGTTCAAAACGGATATAATAGGGCTGTTAAAGACAGACTTGTTTCTGAAGCTGTTAAATCTAAAGAGCTTTGGCTTTACGAAAACGGAGAACTTATAGGTGGTGATCTTAAGACAGTTGCTATTTCAAAAACAACATATCCAGATGTTGTTCTAGAAATCCCACGACTTTTAGAGACAGGCAACTACAATGGCAAACAACACAAAGATTTTGCTTTAGACGTTAAGGTCCTCTATGATCAGTTTAACGTCTCTACAGATTCTGCAGAAAAACAAGAGCTTAAACAAAAGCTTCATGACGTGCTTCTTTCTTATGAGAACGGAACAACCCGATATACAAAACAGCAAGGTGCTCCAACCTTCCATTATCTTATCCCGAATGATGCTCGCGGAAGAGATATTGCTATTATCTATCCAACAGGGGACAAATTAATCAACCTATGGTGGCTTGAAGCAAGCACAGTCAGAGTTCGAGAAAACGGACATACAAACGAAGTTGTGATGGTTCCTGGAGTTTTGCCTGGCGCTATGACGGTTAATAAAGAAAACGGCATTGAAGAGTTGATGATCTTTAAAGCAGCAGGCGTAGTTGACGCATATTATCACAATGGCGAAATTAAGAAATCTTTAGGCAATCAGTACTATATTTTCGAAAGTCTTATTAAGAAAAATGCTATCTATAATCCTGCTGGTGAGCTTATTTCAGAGAAATATGAATATGTTGTTGGTCAGGTTGCAAATGAAATGTTCGGTGTTGTTCGAAAAGGACAAGAAGTTATCTATTATGACGTCGGCTCTGCTTATCCAAGAGCTCAGTTTGGTGAAGTCTTCAACGGGGAAAATTCTCTATCAAGAGTTTTCTTAGAGAAAAATTATTATTTTGAAGTAAAGAATAAGAGATACCTTTGGGGGTTGATTCCTGGAAATGCTAAAAAGATCGCTCGCTGGACAAAAGATAAAAATGGTAATGTTGAAGTTTATTTTGAAAATCTTAAAGTTCAGCATACAGATATTATTACATTTGAAAGAGAAGGCGCAGCACATGATATCCAACACACACATCGTTCTTTCTATGAAAACGGTAAGTTTCAATCAAAGACTCGTACAGACTTTGATGAAATGGTTACCGATGCTCTTAATAAGTGGCATTGGATTGCTGGTTTCTTATTAGGGTTTATTGCATTTATTGCAACCGCATGTGCTGTTCGAGTGAGGAGAGTTCAAAAGCAAAAGAATTTAGCCGCCAACCTAACTGAAGACATAAAAAAAGATGCTCCAGTTGTTTTAGGTAAGATTAAAGAGCCAAGCTACAATTCTTATGGATTTCCAGAGCAAAATGTTGAAGTTGCTAAGAAAAAATTTGAAGCTATTCGTACCAAGGTGCGTCGGGGTCAGACATTTGAAGAAATTGCAGAACAAGAGCAAGACTTCGTTCCTTACAGAGTTTGGAGAAAAGAAGTTTGGGGAGATTCAAGCGAATACATTCCAACGATTGAAGATCTTTGGATTTTATATCTTCTTTATGTTTCAGGCGGTGTTTTAGGAAACGCAACAAACGTTCGTATGTATATGTTCCATAAAGCCCTTGAGATGGTTAAAGAAGACCGCGCAGATGCTATCGGATTATATGTGAAAAAACAAGAAGTTCGATGGAATGAAATCTTGTTTTGGACAAATGGAAAATTAAAAGGTATTTTTGGTGGCGCAAATAATCATATTGTTCCTTATCAATGGGTATTTGGTGAACCAGACTTAAACGATATGTTTGCTAATAAGAAATTTGTTCGCTATTACAAAGATATAGGCGATGAAGAATATATTGAATTAACAGTAGAGCTAAAGAAACGATTTGAGACATTAAGCGAAGAAATTGGAACCCTTACAAACAGGTTTAATAAAGACAAGCTTCGAGTCAAAAAAGCAATTGTAAAGACTGCTGCATATAAAGGATATATTCAATTCTTAAAATCTGAATGGGCAAAAGAAAAGCCGTTGCTTATCAAGACTTACCAAGAATCTGTTGGCAAATGGTATGGCAAAATTCATACGCTTCGAAATTTATTTACCCCACTTCTTCCCATCTTTAGCATTGTCGCCATTACAGGTGTTGCGGCGGCTTTAATGCAGGGAATGATCAGCGTAACAGCAGGGATTATCATTCTCGCAGGTGTTTCTGTAGTCCTACAGCTTGTTAAAAAGGGAATGGATGCAGTCCTTTCAAATGCTGCTATTAAGAAGTTCAACAAAGACACTGTCAGACCTGATACAGGATTTAAGAAAGTTAAATCTACACCAAAACAAAAAGCATTTCGTATTTTATTCTGGACAGCATTGCTTGTCTTAAAAGCTGCTTGGAACGTTTTTATTTGGTATTATTTATTTGTTCCTGTTATGGCCTATTCTGGTGGCATTTGGATGCCATCTATTCCTTATTTTAATATTGATATTGCGATGAACTTTAATTGGATTCTTCAATATGGTTTATTTGTTCCATTTGCTGTGTTCTTTATTCTTGATACTTTCTCGTTGTTCTATCTTTTAGAGGGAACCATTAGCTTTGTGAAAGGTCGTAGCATGGGTCTTGGTATTATTAATAGCGATGCCAGAATGAAGAAATATTTTCGCACATCGATTGCTCTTATGAAGCAAAAACTTTTTGCTCAAGGTCTTGGATTAAGTGATCAACAAAAAGAGGAATATATTGTGAAGATGTTTAAGGAGATTTTAGAAACTATGCTTGGAGAGGATCGCGTAAGCCAGCAAGAATATGATGATTGGAAAGCTCGGCAATATGAAGATTCTGAAAATGAAAAAGATGTTATTTTACCAATTGTTCTTCCTGAGCTAGAAGATAAAGAAGCTCGCCGTAGATTTAAAGCACTTTTAAACAGCATGTTTATGGATATGCCTCAAATGCCTCGATGGGAAGATATTAAAACTATGACAAGTATTGTCCCTGTTTATGGAGAGCCGATTATTTATACGTATCATGGAGGATTTGAAACAAGCTTAGATGATGCTGATATGCTTGGGCGCGTAGGGTATACAAACCTTACATACTTAATTAAGCAAGATAAAAAAGGATGGGATAATTTTATTAATCGCATGGAATCCGAAGGCATTGCAACTTCTGAAGAAATTAGAAGAATGAGAAATTTAAAAATAAATGAGCTTTTAGGCGATGTTAATCCAGGGCTTGAGATGAAAATTAGAATGTGGGCATCTTTTAGATTCCAGCCGTTATTTAGAACTATTGAAGGCCTGATTAATTATGTTAAGGTTCTTAAGATATATGCAAAAATGAATCATCCTGAATGGAGTAGCGATCGCATTGATCAAGAAGTAAACAAGAAATATCAAATTATTGCCGCTTTACAGGTTTATGAAAAACAAAGAAATAACGAGGATGAAGAATCTGAAGATCGCGCTAACGCGGCTGCGGATGAATATTTAATTTCGTATTATTATAGACAATACGGGTTTCTTGTAGATGTGGCCTCTCTTCCGAATGATGATGGAATCAATGCAAGCATCCTTCTTCAGTATAACCCTGCAACAAAAAGGATCGAAAGAGTTAATGCTGTTAAGCTTACAAAATTTGCTCCAATTTTAGGTGAAGGGAAGCCATATAACCAAATGCATGCTCGTAAATTTGCTCGTGGAGAAATTATTATGACTATGGACATGAATCAAGATTTTTATGTGTCTGAACTTCTTAAAATGCCTCTTTTGTTAGAAGAAATGAATGATACAGATTGCGATATCGTTGGTTATCCAGAACATATTTATACAGATACATTTTCTGCTATTGGAAAATTTCATGCGATTGCAGAGCGAACATTCGTTACAGCGACAAGACGATTTTTAACTATGCTTGGCGTTAATTTTCATTATGGCCATCCTGACATGTGGAGAGGCTCTTCGGTCGAAGCTTTTGGCGGTGTATCGGCCACACACGTTGTTAATGAAGATATTTTTGGTGGATACATTAGAGCTATAAAAGGACGCAAGATTAAGAGCGTTGAATATATTGAGGCTGGAAAAGGTCGTGAAGTTTCTTGGGCTGGCACAGACGGTATTTTCAGAAAGTTTGGCATGGGTGCTGAGCAGCAAGTTTATGATCGTCATATTTTTTGGCTTAATTCTTCAAAGAACATTTCATTGTTCCAGAAAATGTCTCATCTTTTTGGTGGCATTGGATTTTTCATCCGAAAGCCAACAGTTATTTTCGGTTTAAAGTCCTATGTTTTGTTTACCTTATTTGCCGGTATTAGTGGGTTCGTTGCCTTTCCAGCAGAGCTTTTATTAGCTTTCTTAGGTATCGTAGTTTTTGGTCAGGCTATTACATCTGTTGGATTTTGGCAATGGATGCTTGATTATGGCCGAAACGGCATTGGTTCTTTTGTTAAGATTTGGGCCATGATGGTCACTTTCTTTATGGCACACGTTTTCACATATGCCGATGGCGTTAAGTCAGCGCAAAGAGGTATTGCTCAGTATGTTGCCACCGGTCGAGGATTTTTTATTGATCATATTGGTCTTGGTCCGTTATTTGAGAAATATGCCAAATCTCATATTGTTCCAGGATTTATGTGGACATTGTTAAGCATTTTAGCTCTTAAAGTTTGGTGGAACGTTACCCTTTGGTTTTCATTACCCTTTATTTTTATTTTCTTCTCAGCAATGATCATTCCATTTTTCTGGAATCCAGGCAGCCTTCCTATTCGAAGCGTTTCATTTAAGCATTATCGAAAATTAATTGCATCTGATTTTAATGAGGGTGTTGATATCTTTAAAAAGGATATTAATGGTATTTTTGCAAAACAGGATGCAAGAAAGAGATGGTATTCAATTAAAGATGCGCATACAAATACATTTGCGTTTATTGCATGGTTTATTGCAACTGGTCTTTTCGCTATTGTTGGATTTCCAATTGGATTAGTAAAAAAGATAAGGGGTGACAACAGAAATGATAGCGTAAATGATGATAATCCAAGAAAGAGCGAGCCGATAGTTTTTGAAGAAAAGAATGAAACAGGTAACACTAATTCAAGTCCAATTTCGTCAAAAGAGTCTAATGACGCACCTGTCAGCAGCGCTGTTATAATGCCGGTTAATATTCATCCTGTAAATAATTTAATAGCACCTTTTATGCCAAGCATTACCTTTTTAATGATACAAGCAAGTAAGGCACGAAAAATATTCTCAGGTTTAGGAATCTTAGGAAACGCAGGTCTTCTTGCTTGGATTGCCAAAAAACAAAGTGCTCCAAATGTTGTTAATGTACATAAAATTGTTGTTAAGCCGCTATCAGTAGAATCATCTTCTTTCCGTGGCTGGGGGATTACGATTTCGATAGCGGCTTTTCTATATAAATTTGCGCCGGCTCTTGCAACATCTTCCTTCCGTGGCAGGATTAAGATTTCAGAGCCGGCAATTCTATTAAGCAGAAGCAATAATCATGAGTCGCTATTTTCTACAGCTCTTTTCCGTGGCGGGGAAGCATTTAAAATAGCGACTTCTTCTGTTTTAACATCTGCTGATTTTATTTTCTCTGGTATTGACGCGACACAATTTGTGATTGATTTAATTTGGATTGGCCTAAAAGGCCTTAGTTTTGTATTTGTGCTTTTAGTATCGACAGGACTTATGTCTTATTTTGGAGAAAGACATCAGTTAAAAGAGTCTGAAAAGAAACATAATAAGCCGCTGGCAACATCTTCCTTCCGTGGCAGGATTAAGACTTCATCGCCAGCGGCTAACAACAACCTTTCCAGTGTGATTGTTAAAGAAAACAAAGCTTCAGGTGTAGCTAAAAGAGTTGGAAAGGCACGTGAAATTGTTAAGACGACACAAGCATCTAGAGAAATTCAGCGCAAGATGGCTAGGGTACAAAGAGGCATTGTTAAAACAGGAATTCCTGCCAAGATTGTAAAAATTCAGCAAGGACTTATATTAAATCAAAAGAAAATTGATCAGGTAGTTAAAAAACATTTTTCTCTACAATCAGAGTTTGATTTTTTATCTCAGAATAATTCTAGAACTGTAAAGCAAAATGAACGAAAGAGAAGCGTTCAGCTAGAAAAAGAAGCCGTTGTTGAAGAAATTAGTTTCTTAACCGCAAAGCAGGAAACATTGCAAAACATTTTTAATAAGCTTCAAGAAGAAATAGTAAACTTCGCTGAAAATCACAAAGATTTTGTTACAGAAAAAGAGTACGCTTTAGATTACATTTTCTCTAAATATCAAAGAGTTGTTGCAGATCAATGGTATTTCACTCCAGCACAGAAAACAAAACAATTAATTGGAATTATTCAAGAAGCAACTGGCGAGATTTTAGCAAATAAATATAACGCTATGATTGAAAGAGGAGAGACTGAAAAAGGAAAGCCTCTTACTCAAGCACAAGCATATACACTATTACTAAGTGCATTAAATTATGAAGATTTCCAAGCTATTTACGCAATTGCAAAACAAGATGTTACAGATGCTAAAGTTGCTGCGTTCATTAATATGACTTTAATGGAAATATTTAAAGTTAAAGGTCAAAAAGCTGAAAAGCGTTCTTTAAGCGATATCATTGACGGAGCTGCACAAGCTTCTCTTGATACAAGATTTGTCAGGATAGCTGGCATTACGGTGCTAGCAGTTTTTGCCATTGCAGCTGTTGTTGGTATTTTTGTTCCAACATCTGCAATGGCAGCAGACTTACCAAATGTAAACGCTTCATTTAATATGCCAAGCGTTCAAGCACACAACTTGCCTGACACAATTATTGGTCAGAAATACAACCATACATTTGTTAGAAGCGCTGATAGCAGTTATCAGGTAACTGTTGAAAAATGGAATCCTTCTGCTCGATTCGAAAACACATTAAGCGGTATCGTTGTTGACGCTCAAGAAAAAGGTTTAATTGCTGAAAAAGATATGTTGAAAGCTGTTTCTGATGTTGCAGTGTTAAATAACATTAAGAATATCAATCTTATTTATCCAGGTGATCGAATTCTTATTACACCTGCAAGCGTTAGCCAAATTGCTAAAATAACACCAGGCGCACCTGTAATTTCAGCTAAGCCAAAAACAACAGTGACAACGCAAGATACAATTCCTGTAGCAGGAACAATAGCTAAACCAACAATGCCGGTACAAGATACAACTCCTGCTGCGGATACAACAACTCAGACAACAATTGTTCCAGCTAATCAAACACAGCCAGCAATCACGACAA
>JAVCCC010000046.1 GCA_030765785.1 Candidatus Aceula lacicola
AAACAATCCAAGGAGAACTAAACCTTAAGTTTAAGCTAAAAGGAAACGAGCCAGTTGAAAGAATTTTTGATTCATTTGATAACGATGGCAACCTAACAGCGCAAACAGGTTGGGCTATTAACTTTGGCGAAAGAACATTAATTAATGAAGATAATAGTAGAATTCATTTTGATCTTTTAAAATGGATCAAAACAGGCGGTGAGCTTGTTCGTACATTCGGTATTGATCGCTCAAGAGCTAAAGAAAACATGGAAATCCGAATCAAATTTGATGAAGAAGTTTTTGAAATCAAGCATGATGATGGAGCTAACACCTATGTCGCAAATGCAATTGATGCGACAACATATAAAGTTATTCAGAAGGTTTCAACATCAGAGTCAGTTTTATTTATTGATCTTCCTTTAGAATGGCAAAGCAAAATCATTGCAAAGATCGTAAGCATTAAATCTATATTTCCAACAGCTCTTATGCCAGATGCACATCAAGATTTAATTTGGGCAAAGATTACTTCTATCGGTCCTAATGGAGAGAAGCTAGATTCTTCTTATCAAGCATTTTCAGATGACGAGCAACCACTTATTAAGATTAGCAATGGTCTTGCAGACATTGTTTTTGATATTGGCACAAGACGCTATAGCTTAAGATATGATTTAGTTCACGAAAATCTTTGGCAGTATCCGCTTTCATTATCTTATCAAATTGATTTAGAAGGACGTGAAGCTTTAATTATCGATTTCTACAAGAAACCAGTTGCCTTTATCGAAAGACGAGATTTAGCAGATAAGCTTCTTGAAGGCAAATGGCATATTCGCACAAAAGGCGATGCGGTTAACGTTTTATTTAATCCAGCAAATCTTCCATCTGTTATTAATTTTGTAAATAGTATTACTCTTTCAGGCAACACTTTCAACCTACCTCAAGGGCTTCGAGTTGAAAGAAAAGAAAAACTTGAATATTTCGATGCCAATGGGTACGCAGCCGCACTTCTTAAGGTTTTTGAAATTCCAGTGCTTTCTTCTACAAAATATGTTCTTAATTCTAATGGCGTGTTAACAGAGCAAGAAATTGGAAAAGGTTCTTTAGAAGAAATTCAATGGGCTGATCAGCTGATTCGTTCACGCAACACCGTTAGCTTCTACGGTCGTGATGATAATAAGTTTTTAGGAAAGATTTCTAGAAAGCTTTGGAGAAATTTTAAAGGGGATGTTGTTATGCAACAAGAACAAGATGGAACAACAACCTATATCTTTAACTTCAATCACCATAACATTGGCGCCAAATCGTTCTCCACAGGATTAGCTGATGATGGAACCGCTGTTGTTAATCGCAACTCTTATTATTTAGGTCGCACAAAAGAAGGCTTATTTTCTTTCATTACAATTGAAGGTGTTTCTGAATTAAGAAATGCACAGGGTCAAGTAATCTCTGGTAACGGTGCTCTAGAGACAAATTATAACTTATTTAAGAACGCTGATATTTATGCAAAAGGCATTAAGAATATTTCTATTCAGCTAAAAGATGGTGAAGGCCGATTACGTTCTACTTTATCAGACTATAAAGGATATATTCCAGGCCTTGTGGAAAATCTAAGAACATATGCTTCTCCTGAGATCCTTAATGGTGCTGGCCAGAACATCTTCAATGAATTTAATGAAATCACTTTTGTTTATCAGAATGGAGATATTACAACAGCTTATGATGCTGGATCTCTTCATCTTGGTTATGGAAAGAGAGCCTTTTCAACTGAAATTAAGAAGAATGCTGATAACAATATTATTATTGATCGAAATTCTTACACAGAAAAAGGATACGTTAGCAAGACAACTCAGCTAAATATTGTTCGTGTTGGCGGAACAGATGATGCATCTATTATTCGTTTTGTTTATGATGTTGAGGATTTACGCGAAGCTAACAAGAGCTTGGTTGAGCGTGCGCTTGATCCTGTCGGACGTCTTGCTTGGGAAGTTCATCAAGATAACAAACCTTTTAGAAGAATGAAAATTCGCATGGAATATGATCCTGTTTATGGCGTAGCTAAAGAAACTTATCAAATGGGATGGTGGAAGACAGGGTGGGGAAATAAGACAAAGCTTATTTATAAGCATATTGTTGCGCTTGAAACAGGCGAGGAGTTAGGTCAGTGGTGGATATGGGATGTTGAAGTTGATTCTGATGGTAACCCTAAAGAAGGAACTGTCAATGAGTTTGTTGATGGAAATCAAGCAGATCTTTCTAAGGGGCGTGTATTGTTTAAGAGTCATGATGAGGCTGCGATTTTAGGAGAAAGAAATGGAAAGCATTTTTATTTAAGTAATTTTGAATTTGAAGTAAACAATAAGTTTGTTCCGATTGAATGGAAGGGATATAAAGAAAAAGGCATCAACAAGATTATAGAATATTTCAAGATTCATTTTGAGAAACATTCTGAAAACAGTGCCTGGAAAAATCTTTTTTTCAGATCATCAGAAAACGGAGCTCTTTCAATATTTTCTATTGTTCTTGTTTTTGGATTAATAGCGCTTACATTGTCACTACCTTTATTGTTGCTTGGATCAACAAAGCTTTTGTCAAAGCATTTCAAGAAATTAGGAAAGTCGAATGTTTTTAAATCTAAACCAGATAAAAATAGTGAAGATTTTGATGAAGAAAAGCAAAGAATTAGACAGCGTGCTGCTCATATTAATCGCCATTCTTGCCTTGTTGGTAACGATTTGCCTGGAAAGGAATCGTTTAATCAATATTTGATGGAATTATATTCTGTTGATCCTTTAGAGCTTGTTAATCGTTATTATTCTCAAGGGCATGATCAGAGAAATGAAGTCTTAGAGGATATGAAAAACTATGATTTAAATAATTTAGAACGAAAATATGCTTTTATTGAAAAGTATTTTATTGGTCCGATCTCTTATCTAGTTTTTGCCATTATGATTGATCAAGCTGAAAAATCGGGCTTGGATATGAAAGGTAAGAGATCCGCTGCATTGAAGAAAATGATAAAAGCTAACAAATGGGAAGAAGAATATTTTGTCTTAACAGATAGAGACATTAGACGTCTATTTACATTTGCAAAGGAACAAAATAAAGATCCTTTAGTTGATTCTGAGTTTAATCCAAGCGTTCGATTAAGCGATTATTTATCATCAACAAAAAGAAGAGTATTAGAGCATAAAGGTCATATTTTAGCTGTAGAAGCTAAATGTAAAAAGGATATGGACAAAAAAGGAGCTGACAAAGAAGCTCTTCGAAGAAAAGTTGAAGAAAAGAAAACGGCAATTTATCAAGAAATTGCTGATATTTTAGGATGTAGTGTAGAGGAAGCAAAAAATCTTGAAGATCCAGTTGAAAATTTAATCCATCCTTTAAGACAGTGGCTTAAGAAACAATATAGTGAAAGAAAGTGGAAGCAACCAACATTTCCTGTCAAATTACAAAAAATCGCAGAAAATAAGGTTTTGCAGGTTGCTGCTTTTGCTGTTAGCGCGGTCTTTGGATTATTAGTTTTTAAAGCTGGCATACCAGTTTTTGGAGCTATTTTTATTGGTCTTGTTTCTTGGATTACGCTTCATGAGGCAATCGCTTTGACACCTTTCCTAAAATTCCATTTTGTTGATTGGTTTAGAGCCATATCTAAGATTATCGCAAGCCGTAATAATTACAAAGGAACATTGACCGAAGAACAAATAAAGCTTAAGAAACATTTCTTTAAAACATATTTTAAATATGTTTTTATATATTCTGCGATTATTCTTTTCTTGGGAGGTTTTTATAGCTGGGGAACAATTCCTTTGTTTGGTCTTATTTTAGCAGGTCTTCCAATTATTCTTATTACTATTCGAGAATCTTTAAGAAGCTGGTGGTATATTTTTGTTGAATCTGCAGCTGTTTCGATTCAGAAGAATCAAAAAATGAATACTCTTAGAGATTATCCAAGTATTGGCAAAAAAGAATTAGCAAGAATGAGAAGAATCGCATATCTTAAAAATGGATATTTGAAAGTTTTGATTGAAGATACTTTGTTTAAGTTTTACCTTATGACCCGTGATGAAAGAGCTGCTCTTCGTCAAGTAGCAGAAAATAAGAATATTGATTTGTTGCCAGAGATTGGAAATCCTCAGGCTAGAGAAGAGATTGTTAAGTTCTTTGATAAAATTGAAACAGTGATTGAGATGTCCGGTGGAGAAAAAGAGTTTAAAAAACGTATTAAAAGAAAAGCGGGAGTTTCAATCTTTAAAGGAACTGGTAAAAAGAGAATTATTCCTAGCAGAGCTTTCTTAGATGGCGAAGAAATGAAGGAGACAACTCGCACGAAGAGAGCCCCTGGTCTTATTAAATCAGGATTTACAATGTTTAAAGAAGCATTTTCTCATTCATGGAGAATTTATTTAGATAGCAATTTACTACAAAGTCTTGATGCGCAAGAAAGGGCAACGTTTATTGAAAAGCTTTCTAATCCAAAGATGAGCCTTAAAGAGACCATTGATGAAGTCGCAAAGAAGCTTCATCGAGATGTGCTAAGCGTTGAAAAAGATATTATTGGTGATTGGATTTTGTATCGTGCAGATGGATATCTAAAGACCCTACTTTTTGCAGAACAAGCAGGCGAAAGCGCATACGAAGTTTATGTAGAGAATTATTTAACAGAAGAACTTGGCAGAACGCCAACAGAGAATGAAGTTAAAGAAGAAGTTGAAAAATTTCTAATGTTTGTTCATGTTCATGAAGATATTGATCCAGACAAAGAAAATTTTGGTGGAGTAGAGCCAGAGACGTTAATTAATGAAATGGTGAAAGATAGAGGATATGTTCTTAATCAGCCGGGAAGAAAAGTTATTGTTTCTACTAAAGATTCGCAAAATGGAGATGGAGCGTATCAATATCCTAAAGAACAGTCAGCGCGATGGATTGTTAAGACTGACAAATGGGCAATCACAGCTCGATTTATAGAGCAGTTTCTTCTAGATCAAAAACGAGATGATGCAACTATTGTTAATCTTGATCGTGATCATTTCTTCTTCCCAGCTGATTTCTTCTTCCTTCCGGTTTTAACGCAATTATTTGAAGATAACAAGAAATTAGGCGGCCTTACAATTCCTCTTAGCGTTGCTGTTGATTATGTTAGCAATACGGCTGCTGATCATAAGGTTGCTGAAGATAACTTTAATACCCGAGTATTGTTAGCAGAAGCTGAAATAGGGGCTCACGCATTTTATGGTCCTGGGATTGTTCGATGGAGCGTTATGCGACAATGGGGCGCTTATATGTCTAATATCGAAGATACAGCCGCAGCTCACGAGGCCTTGATGATGGGTTATTCTATGATGCATTGTCCATGGGTTTCTATCAAAAGACCTCGAGAAATGCTTATGGTTTCCATTCTTGATTTCCAAAATAGATTTGGTGGACTTGTTTTAGATGAATTCTTAACAACACATTTTCAAGCTGTTATGGATAGTGATCAAATTCATTGGACACAAAAATTAACATTGTTTGAAAACTTTGATTTTTATTTCAATAAGCCATTGATTCCTCGTTATAACTTGTTGATTTTCTTATTCAGTTTATTTTTAAGTTTTTCTCCATTTGCTCCATTAGCATTTCCGCTACTGTTCGTTACGTTGCAATATATCTTTGCTCAAGGCATTACTGCTGGTGGCGTCCGATTATTTACATCAAAACCAAAAGTTGGAGACAAGACAACTCGAATCCTTTCAAAGATAAAATCTCAAATATTAAGAGATGCGCTTAATACTACAATAGGATATTTCTTATATGTTCAAAGGCTTTGGAGTTTGGCCTTTACATTTATTCCGCTTATTCCAATGCACAGTGAGAAAGTTATGAATGCTTTTAAAGGCAAAGCGGGTGTCTTTACCTCAGGCGTTAAAGATATTGTTTATCCTCTAGAGCCTTTTGAAGAGCTTTTTGAAGCATATAAGCCAGCTATTGGTTGGGGCATTTTGTTATTGACTATACTTCTTTTTGCTCCGATTCATCCGATTACAACTTTGTTCCAGATATTCTTCTTTATATTTCCGATTACATTTATCTTTGGACCTTTTATGAACAATGGTCATAAAATTCTATGGATATCACGATCAATGTTGTTGTCTTTTGCTGCTGCGCTTGTCTTGCCTCTTTTTGTGTCAGGAACATTGTTTACTGTTTTTGGTATCGCAGTAACAGGGGGCGTTTTGGCAGCAGGGCTTGGTCTTGGATTCTTAGTAGTTGGTTTAGCGAAGAAAGAAAAGCTTTCAAGAGCTCTTTTCCATGGTCTATTGTCAATTGTTTATTTTCCTTTAAGCTATATTTTTCCGTTAAGTTTTAGGTTGAAAGCGATAGATGCTGTATCTAACGTTTTTTCTAAGAAACAAAAAGAAACTAAAAAAGAAGCTAAAGAAGAAAAGGGAGAGGCTTCTAAGAAAGTAGAGAAAAAAGGTAGTTCCTCTGTAGGTTCAAAAGTTAGTTCTAGTGTTTCAAAAGCAAAAATAGATAAGATAAGCTCTAACATCCCAGCGCTATCTGAAATTGTTGAAAAATTACGAGACACAGATCTTCGAGAAATTATTTCAAATAAGAAATTCGCTCTTTATTCAGGCCCTCCAGGCGGAGGAAAAGGAGAAATTTGGCTTAGATTCCAAGAAAGATATAATGACATCATTAGTAAATTCGTACTCTTCCACACACGCCCAATCCGCCCAGGCG
>JAVCCC010000042.1 GCA_030765785.1 Candidatus Aceula lacicola
TCGTCTGGAAAGCGTTTAATATTGTCAATTTAGTATTATTTTCATTTGTTTTTGTTATCACACTTATTTATCACAAAGGGAGATCATGAGCGACGCTGTTGATAAAAACTTTAAAGCTGGATTTGTTTCTATTGTTGGACGACCGAATGTTGGAAAATCAACGCTGCTTAATGCTATTGTTGGACAAAAGGTTGCGATTGTTTCACGTGTTCCGCAGACAACGCGTAATCAAATTCGAGGCATTTATAACGATGATAGAGGACAAGTTGTTTTTATTGATACGCCAGGTCTTATGCAAGGGAAAGATAAGTTAGATCAGTTTATGAAGCAGGCATCGTTTAGAACTGTTGGAGACGTGGACTGCGTGATTCATCTTGTGGATGCGAATAAAGCTGTGGGGGAAGGCGAGGAGATGATTATAGAACGCCTTTCTCAAATGAAAGAACCTTTGATCTTAGGGTTGAATAAAGTTGATATGAAAGGAAAAAGAGTTCCAGAATATGTTGAGGTATATCAGCAGAAGCTAAAAGAAAAGTTTAGTGATTCAAGGAAGTTTATTATGCTTCCGCTTTCAGGGCAGACAGAATTCAATGTTGATAAGTTGACAGATCTTATCCTTGATTTTTTGCCGGAAGGTCCGTCACTTTATCCTCGGGATATGGTTTCGGATGTTCCTCAGAAGCTTGCGATTTCAGACATTATTCGAGAAAAACTTTTAGGACTTATGCGGGATGAAATTCCATATTCACTTGCGGTTGAAATTGTGCAAATAGAGCGTAGAAAAAATAAGCTCATTTATATTGAAGCCTTTATTTTAGTTTCAGAATCAACACATAAGGAAATTGTTATTGGTAAAAAAGGCGAAAATTTAAAAACCGTTGGAACGCTAGCAAGAGAAGAGCTTGAAAAACTTTTGGATAGACGTGTTTTTCTTGATCTTAACGTTAAGATCAAGAAGAGGTGGAGGGACAATATCTCGATTTTAACGGATTTAGGGTATGTTGGATAAAGCATTTAGCGTTAAGCAAGCACAGCGTCTGGATAGGATTGCGATTGAGCAATTTGGTATTCCATCGATTGTTTTAATGGAAAACGCAGGGCGCTTAGTGGCTTGCGAGATTATGCGGATATTGAAAAAGTCTAAAGGTAATTTTGTTTGTATTATTTGCGGTGCAGGAAATAATGGTGGTGATGGGTTTGTTGTTGCGCGGCATTTATTGAATAACGGATATCGGGTAAAGGTTTTTTTGATTGGAAGTGTAAATAGGCTTAATAATGGTCCGGCGATTCATTATAAAATTCTTAAGAAATTAAAATGTCCGATTCAAAACGTTAGTCGCTTGAATCAAGACATGTTGAAAGATTTTAAGAAAGCGACTTTGATTGTTGATGCCATTTTTGGCGTTGGATTAAATCGAGCGATAAGCGATCCTTTTAAGAGTATTATTGAGGCGATTAATACATTTAAGAAACGTGTGGTTTCTATTGATGTGCCATCGGGAATAGATGCAGACACGGGGCGCATTTGCGGCGTTTGTGTTAAAGCGTATGAAACTGTTACTATGGCTGTTCTTAAAAAGGGATTATTGAAAAATAGTGCAACAGCAAATACAGGAGAAATAAGAGTTGTTGATATTGGTATTCCGAAGCAAATTAAAGAAAAGATTTTAGGTTGATGGCTCAATCATCAGATAAAAAACGTATTGAAAAGATTGTTTGTTTGCTTCGTAAAGCTGTTAAAAGTTTGAGCGAACCATCTGTTACGCTTGTTGGGAAAAAGTGGAAAGATCCATTTCTGGTTCTTATTTCTTGTATTTTAAGTTTGCGCACAAAAGACGAGACAACGTTATCTGCGTCTAGTCGATTGTTTCATTTAGCTATGGATCCAAAGAAGATGCTTAAATTGACAGTTTTGCAGATTGAGAAGGCGATTTACCCAGTTGGATTTTATAAGACAAAGGCGCGCAACATTAAAGGTATGTGTAAAGATATACTAGAAAAGTTTGACGGTAAGGTGCCAGATGAAATTGAAGATTTGCTAACGCTTAAAGGTGTTGGGCGTAAAACTGCAAATTTGGTTTTGACAGAAGGCTATGGTAAGCTTGGTGTATGTGTCGATACTCATGTCCATCGAATATCAAATCGATTGGGATATGTAAGAACAAAGAATCCAGAACAAACAGAAATGGCGTTGAGAAAAAATTTGCCAAAAAAGTTTTGGATAGAGTATAATGCGCTGTTTGTCACGTGGGGACAAAATATTTGTCGGCCAATATCACCGATGTGTTCTCAATGCGCGATTCAAGAGTTTTGTTCTCAAGCGGAAGTTTTAAAGAGTCGTTAATTTAAAATTACAAAGTAGTGGGATTTAGAAAATGGACCTTTTTATCTTTTTTTCAGAAATTTTAGGCAAGAAAGTCATTGATCAGAACGATGACCTTCTAGGAACTTTATGTGATGTTGGCATGAATGTTGGGAAAGACGTCTATCCTAAATCTAGTCATTTGGTTATTAAAAAAGGTTTTTTTGGTAGACGTTTTGCTCAAATTCCATGGGGAAAAGTATGCGAATTAAATAAAAAGTTTAAAGTTTTAGTCGCGAAAGAGGAAGTTAAATATCAGAAAGAAAGACCACAATATGAGCTCACTGTTTGTCGTGATGTTTTAGACCAGCAGGTGGTTGATACTGACGATCAGAAAGTTGTGCGTGTAAATGATGTCAATTTCTTAAAAGTTGATAATTATCTTTATATGGCACATGTGGATGTTGGCATGCGCGGACTTGCTCGAAGATTAGGCTGGTCAGAAGCCATTGATGCATTTTTAAAAACATTCTTTGCTAGATCAACGTATTTGACACGGGAAGATTTTATTCCATGGAAAAATACGCAAGTTTTGACTTTGGGACGAACAAAGAATGTTTTACGTCTCAACATTGCTAAAGAAAAGTTATCTCAAATTCCTCCAGCTGAATTAGCAGAAATTATGGAAGATTTAGATATTTTTGAGAAATATTCTTTGTTTAAATCGCTGGAGTCTTCTGTTCAGCAAAGGGTTTTTTCTGATTTAGCAACTCCAGAGCAAGAAGAGATTATTGATCAAATGAGCGATGAAGCGGCAGGAAAGCTTTTGGAAAGCATACCGTCTGATGATGCGGTTGACCTTTTGCTTAATTTGCCAAAAGAAAAAACAATTGTTTTAATGCGCTTGATGGGCACAAAGAAATCTAAAAAGTTGCGTGAACTTTTAGATTTCGAAAGAGATTCTGCTGGCGGTTTGATGACCACAGAATATTTGTATCTTCCTCAGAATGCACTTGTTAAAGATGCAATGAAAAAGATTCAAGAAAATGTACAATCATCTGCAAATATTTATCACATTTATATTGTTGATGAAAAACATCATTTGTTAGGTTTTACGTCTTTGCGTAATTTTATTAATGAAGATTCTTGGACGCCAATACTTGATACATGTTATCCAAAGAATGTTTTTGTGCACACAGATGATGGCATGGAAGAGATTGCTCTTCTTTTAGAAAAATATAAGTTTTCCGTGATTCCGGTTTTGGATGAAAATGACGTTTTAAAAGGGGTTATCACTATCGACGATGTTTTAGAAGAGTTGATTTCGATTGCATGGGGTAAATATAAGGAAAAATTATAATGCAAATCATTGAACGAATAAAAAATACAAGAATGGTTAGGAATTTTTTTATATTTTTAGCTATTATGGGACCAGGCATTATTACGGCCAATGTGGATAATGATGCTGGTGGCATTGCGACTTATTCTTTGGCAGGGGCGCATTTTGGTTATACACTTTTATGGTCACTCGTTCCTATTACGCTTGCGTTAATTATTATTCAAGAGATGTGTGCGCGCATGGCCGTTGCGACAGGCAAGGGTTTAGCAGATCTTATTCGTGAAAATTTTGGTGTAAAAATTACATTTCACTTGATGTGGGTTTTGCTTGTGGTGAATCTTTTAAATGTTATGGCAGAATTTGCTGGAGTTGCGGCGAGTCTTGAGATTTTTCACGTGAATAAGATTGTTTCTGTTCCGTTTGCGGCATTATTTGTTTGGATGATAGTTGTTAAGGGAACATATAAATCAGTTGAGAAAATATTTCTAACAGCATGTTTATTTTACGTAACATATGTTTTTTCTGGATTTATTGCAAAGCCAGAATGGACTGAGGTTTTTCGACAAACAATTAAACCTGAAATTACATTTGATTTTAAATATTCTGTGATGCTTGTCGGTATTATCGGAACCACGATTGCTCCTTGGATGCAGTTTTATCTTCAGTCATCGATTGTGGACAAAGGAATCAGCGTTGAAGAATATAAACATGTGCGTATGGATGTTGTTGGAGGAAGCATTTTGGCTCCCGTGGTTGCATTCTTTATTGTGGTGGCATGTGCGGCTACTTTATTCAAAGCCGGTGTTAATATTGAAAGCGCAAAAGACGCTGCGATGGCTCTTGAGCCTTTGGCAGGGAAAAATGCAAAATGGTTATTTGCCTTTGGTCTTTTTAATGCATCTATCTTTGCGGCATCAGTTTTACCTTTGTCGACGGCATATTGTATCTGTGAAGGCATGGGATGGAATACAGGTGTTGACAAACGTTTTGAAGAAGCGCCTCAATTCTTTGGTCTTTACACAGCGCTTATTGTTATTGGAGCAGGTGTTGTTTTGATACCGAATTTTCCGTTGCTTAAAATTATGTATTTTTCACAGGTTGGAAACGGTATTCTTTTGCCGTTTATTTTAATTTTTATGTTACTTCTGATTAATAACAAAGAGTTGATGGGTGATTTTGTTAATAATCGATTCTTAAATATTGTGACATGGCTGACTGTTGTTTTGATTATTGCGCTTACGCTTTTGATGGTGGCGTTTTCTTTGTCGAATCCAGGACAGTTAATATAAGAAGTAAGTTGTCATGTTTGTCTTGTTGCATGAATATGTTGACAACAGTTTTTTCCTATGTTAAAAAAATGTAATAAAGATTTTATAAAAGGAAACAAAATATGTGTGGTTTTAATACAATCTATGATGTTTGGCAGGAAATGTGTGGGGAATTTTATTGACTGACTACGCCCATCGAATAAGATTTTTTAACATGAAAGGAACTTTAAAGGAATTATAATCTAAATTTATAATTCCTTATTTTTTTGATTATGGGAATCATCATTGGGCTAACATATGATGCAAAAGAAGATTGCCCTGTTAAGCAAGGGCAGCCTATCGATTTTAATGCTGAGATGGATCCGCCAGATACGATTGATGAAATTATTGAGGCTTTGGAATCCGGTGGGCACAAAGTTAAGAAAATTGGCAATTTTAAGAATCTTCTTTCGCAAATTGACCATTTGTGCGTAGACATTGTTTTTAATATTTCCGAAGGAGTTTTTGGGCGTAATAGAGAATCTCAGATTCCAATGTTGCTTGAGATGCGCAATATTCCTTATATTGGATCAGACGCGTTAACAATGGGAATGACGCTGGATAAGATGGTCGCTAAGAAGTGTTTTGTTGTAGACAATATTCCAACAGCAAGATCATTCGTTGCGAATTCAGCAGAGGATTTAGATGGTTTCAATGGTCTTAGCTTTCCTTTAATAGTTAAGCCTTGCTACGAAGGCACGTCTAAAGGGATTACACCTGCATCTCGAGTTGAGAATGTAGAGGCCCTAGAAGAGCAGGTTAGATTTGTTAACGAGCAATATCAGCAGCCTGCGATTGTTGAGGAGTTTATTAAGGGAAGAGAGTGCACGGTTGTCGTGTTGGGTAATGACAGTCCAAAGGCAATGCCTGTTGTGCAGTATGAAATTGACAACCAACTTGATGGTGATGTGTTTTATACTTCTGAGCATGTGCGCAAAGAGAATGTTAATTATATTTGCCCTGCAGAAATTAGTGACGAATTAACCAATCAGTTGCAAGAGTTGGCCGTTAAAGTATATAAGAGTGTTGGGTGTCGTGATTTTGGGCGAGTTGATTTTCGCATTGATGATAAGGATAATCCCTATGTGCTTGAGATCAATCCATTGCCATGTTTGGCGAAAAAAGATACATTTTCGTTTGTTGCAAAAGAATTAAACAAGTCTTTTGAAGAAATGATCCTTTGGGTCCTTGAAGAAGGATTAAAGAGACTAAAAATGACTGAACAAGAAACAGAGGTTTGTGCATGAACCCAATCAATGAGATAAGAGGCCAGGCGCAAGAAAAAGAGGTTGCACCAAGAGTTAACTTATCTCCCAAAGAGAATCGTTTTATTAATTCTCTCAAGAGTGCAACCCCTATTGATTGGGAAGACTGGACTTGGCAAATTAGCCATCGCATTCGAACCAAAGAAGATTTATCTGAAATTCTTGATTTAACTCCTGAAGAAATTGAGGGCATTGAAGGCTGCGGGCAGAAGCTTACTATGGCCATCCCTCCTTATTTTGCTTCGCTGATTGATCCTAATGATTCAAATTGTCCTATTCGAAGACAATGCATTCCTGTTAAAGCCGAATTAATTAAATCTGATCATGAATTAGAAGATCCATGCGGAGAAGAGGACCATTCTCCTGTGCCAGGGCTTGTGCATCGATATCCTGATCGAGTTTTATTTTTAGTAAGTGAAATGTGTGCTATGTATTGCCGCCATTGTACGCGTTCACGCATGGTTGGAGAAGGAAGCCATAAGCGAAAAACATCCCACTATGAAGATGCATATGATTATATTCGGTCTAATAAAAAGATTCGAGATGTTTTAATTTCTGGTGGAGATCCCTTGATGCTTAGCGACGAAATGTTAGAAAATATTATTAAAAACATCAAGGCTATTCCACATGTTGAGCTGGTTCGCATTGGAACAAGAGCGCCCGTGACGCTTCCCCAGCGCATCACTAATGATCTCGTGGCTATGTTAAAGAAATATAGCCCTATTTGGATAAATATTCATTTTAATCATCCTAAAGAGATTACCAAGCGTGTACGTTTTGCTTGCGAGCTTCTAACTGACAATGGCATTCCTTTAGGGAGCCAGACTGTGCTCTTAAAAGGAATTAATGATAAGCCGTACATTATGAAGAAATTGATGCACGATCTTCTTAAAATTCGTGTTCGTCCATACTATATTTACCAATGCGATCCGATTATAGGATCAAGCCATTTTCGTACACCGATTTCATCAGGTATTGCAATTATTGATAAGTTAAGAGGCCATACTACAGGATATGCGGTTCCTCGATATGTGGTAGATTTGCCTGGTGGAGGTGGCAAGATTTCCATCGACCCTAATGCGATTATCTCCCAAAATCAAAACAGGTATGTTTTGAGGAGTTTTTCCGGAGAAGAATATACGCATTACGATCCTATTTAAGCCTTTTCTTTCCACTTTACATTTTATTAAATTATAATATAATAGGTTTCTTGTTCATCGCTAGCTTTAGTTAGCAAATAAAGAAAAGGAAGAGGTGATTTTTTATGGCCGAAGTCAAAGTTATTGACAATTTCGAGAAAGCCATGCGAATATTCAAAAAGCAATGTCAAAGAGAAGGCTTTTTGATGCAGATTAAAGAAAAACGATACTATTCTAAGCCTTCAGAAATTAAAAGACGTAAAAGAGCAAAAAGCAAAAGACCATAACTTTTGCTTGAAGATTTTGTAGCTGTTTAATAGGTTTATCCTCGTTGTATATTTAGATTCTTGAAATCTAAATATTATTCTTAATGTGTTAAAGAATTGTTAAATTATTTGGAAATATGCTTAAAGTAAAACGCGCACTTATAAGTGTTTCTGACAAGTCTGGTCTTGTTGAATTTGCCAAAGGCCTATCGGCCTTTGGCATTGAAATTATATCAACTGGCGGGACAGCTAAGCTTTTAAAGAATTCTGGTATTCCGGTCAAAGAGGTTTCGGATTATACCGGTTTTCCAGAAATGCTTGATGGGCGCGTCAAAACACTCCATCCTAAAATTCATGGTGGTCTTCTAGCTGTTCGCAGTAATCCATCCCACATGCAGCAGATTAAAGAGAATGACATTGGCCTTATTGATTTAGTAGTTATCAATTTGTATCCTTTTGAAAAAGTTATTGCAAAAAAGACCGTTAGTCTAGAAGAAGCTATCGAAAATATTGATATTGGCGGACCGTCTATGTTGAGGTCTGCTGCAAAAAATTTTAAAAGCGTCGGTGTTGTCTGTAATCCAAAACGTTATCAGGAGATTTTAAAAGAACTAGATGCTAATAGCGGTATCTTGTCTGATCGTGTTTTGATTAATCTGGCTGTTGAAGCTTTCAGTATGACAGCGCGTTATGACAGCATTATTTATGATTTTTTAAGTAATCGTTTTAAAAGTGGTGATTTGTCTCCGCTTCCTAAAGATTTAGCCCTTCGTTTTCTGAAATCTCAAGATCTTCGCTATGGAGAAAATCCACATCAGGCAGCTGCTTTTTACAGAGAATCAGAGTCTCTAAGCGGTTTGGCAAAGATGAAACAGCTAAATGGAAAAGAACTTTCGTACAATAATCTTCTTGATTTAAATAACGCTGTTGATGTTGTTAAAGATTTTAGTGATCCTGCGGCAACAGTCATTAAGCATAATAACCCGACAGGTGTTGCAGAAGACAAGGATTTAGCTAAGGCTTATCGCATGGCACATGCATGCGATCCTCTTTCAGCGTTTGGCGGAATTATTGGTTTAAATCGAAAAGTGGATGTTAAGACAGCAGAGTTAATTTCTAAAAGTGGTTTTATGGAATGTGTTATTGCTCCTGGGTATGCTGTTGCTGCTTTAAAAGTTTTAAAAAGAAAAAAGAATTTAAGGGTTATTGAATTTGATTTTAAAGATGTTTGTAAAAAAGATTTTGATTTTAAGAAAGTTAAAGGAGGCCTCTTGGTCCAAGAACAAGATGCCCTTAAAATTAGTTTAAAAGATTTTAAAGTTGTTACGAAGAAAAAACCTACAAAAGCTCAGCTGGAGTCTTTATTTTTCGGATGGAATGTTGTTAAGAATATTAAGTCTAATGCCATTGTTTTAGTTAAGGGCAAGAAAACAGTTGGTATTGGATGCGGTCAGACTTCTCGAGTAGGAAGCGTTGCCATTGCTATTAAGAAAGCAGGAAAAGATGCGAAAGGTTCACTTTTAATTTCAGATGCGTTTATTCCAAAAACAGATAATATTCAAATTGCTGCTAAAGCAGGTATTAAAGCCGTTATTCAGACAGGCGGTTCTATTTCCGATAAAGATGTCATTTGCGAAGCCGATCGAAAAAAGATGATTATGGTTATGACCGGCGCTCGTCACTTCAAACATTAAATTCCAATGGTTTCTCAAAAAGCCAAACATTATCTTGATTCTCTTGTCAACTATGAGCAAAAAGGTCTTCCTTGTAAGAGCTGCACATTTAAATTGTCTCGTATTGAAAAACTTCTAAAGATTTTAGATCATCCAGAAAGAAAATTTCCAACTATTCATATTGCAGGAACGAAGGGGAAGGGTTCTACGGCTGCTTTTGCTTCTTATATTTTAAGAGAAGCAGGATTTAAGGTTGGGCTGTATACTTCACCGCATCTTTTTGATCGAAAAGAGCGCATTCGCATTTTATGTCCAGGCATGCGAAGAAATAAAATGAGCGGTGATTTTGAGGGTAGTATTTCTGGGAAAAGTTTGAACAGGATTATTTCAGAGATTCTTAAGAAAACAGAGAAAGAAAATTTGATTGTAAAAAAGCGTCTTAGTTTTTTTGAGTTTTTTACTGGCATAGCTTTTTATTATTTTGCAAAGGAAAAGGTTGATGTTGCCGTTGTTGAAGTGGGCTTGGGAGGAAGGCTTGATGCAACGAATGTTTTAAGTTCCGATGTTTGTGGCATAACGCCGATAGGTCTTGAGCATACAGCACAACTTGGAAACTCTATATTGAAAATTACAAAAGAAAAAGCAGCGATTATAAAAAGAAAAACAAAAGTTGTGGTTGTTGCGCCTCAAGGAAGGCGAGCGGTAGATGTTATAAGAAAAAGAGCGAAGAGTTTAGGTGTTCCTATTTTGATTTCTAAAAAGAGGGTTGGAATTTCGGTGCCACTTTTAGGTGATCATCAAATTGTTAATGCCTCTTTAGCAGCGTCTATGGTACAATGTTTTTTGCCTAAAGAGTTTAAAGACTTAGGAAAATATATTGCACGTGGAATTAAAAAGACTAGATGGCCAGCACGCTTTGAAATTGTCAAAAAGAATCCTTTTGTTGTTATCGATAGTGCGCATACGAAGGAATCGGCCCAAAGCCTTGTTAGAACTGTAAAAGATGTTTTTCCTAATCGCGATGTTGTTTTGATTCTAGGTGTTTCAAAAGATAAAGATATAGAGGGTGTTTGTTCAAAACTTAAAAGTATTGCTAAAGAAATTATTTTAACGCAATCAAGTCATCCAAGGGCGTTTTCATTTTCTGAAGAGTTTTCTAAGAAACTTTTTGGAGATAAAAATATTACGTTGGAACCTAATGCAAAGAAGGCGTTGGCTAAAGCATTTAGAAAGGCGGGGGAAAAAGATATTGTTTTAGCAACAGGCTCTATTTTTCTCGCTGCACAAATAAGGAAATATGCTAGTTCTTGATAAAAAAGGATTTTATCAAGCCAGCATATCCTTAAAGAAATTCTGAATGATAGGTGGTAAATGTACCAAGAAAGTTTAAAAGACACAATTGCAGCAATATCGACACCTCCAGGACAAGGAGGCATTGGAATTGTACGCATTAGCGGTAAGGAATCTTTAAATATTGCTGATAAGATTTTTGTTGCCAAGAATAATAAGAAACCATCTAGTTTTCGCACATACAGCGTTCATTATGGAAAAGTTTTTGATCTCAATAAAGATGCACAGATTGTTGATGAGGCATTGATTATTCTCATGAAATCTCCTAAGAGCTATACGGCTGAAGATGTGGTAGAGATTAGTTGTCATGGAGGAAGTGCTTCTTTAAAAAAGATTTTAAGTCTTGCATTAGAGAGCGGTGCACGACTAGCCCAACCAGGAGAGTTTACTAAAAGAGCTTTTTTGAATGGGCGAATGGATCTGACACAAGCCGAGGCTGTTTTAGATATTATTCAAGCAAAGACAGAAGCATTCTTGCGAACGAGTGTTAATCAACTTAAGGGAGAACTTACGCTTGAGCTTGAATCAATTCGAGAGCTTTTGATGGATTCTTATGTTGAGATTGAGGCGATTGTGAATTTTCCAGAAGACGATATCGATGCTTCAAGTCGACAAGGATTGATGGTGCGCATAGACGATGCAATACAAAAAGTTAATACACTTTTGCTTTCTAGTGATCAGGGACGCATTATGAAAGAGGGAGCTAAAGTTGTTATTTGTGGAAAACCGAACGTCGGGAAATCTTCTTTGCTTAATGTGTTTTTGCGCATGCCTCGGGCAATTGTAAGTGAGGTTAAAGGAACGACGCGTGACACGATTGAGGAATCTGCTCAAATCAAAGGAATTCCTTTGCAGCTTGTGGATACGGCAGGTATTTTACGTCCACGCAATTCTATTGAAAAAGAAGCTGTTCGACGAAGTCATTTAAATATTGACGAGGCGGACTTAATTCTTTTTATGATTGATATTTCTGACCGCATTTCTAAAGAAGATCAGCAAATTATTGATAAGATAAAAGGTAAGAATATTATTGTGGTCTTAAATAAGAGCGATAAGAGAGTGCGCGTAGATGTTGAGAAAATAAGAAAGCACTTGTCTGATAGTCTTCAAATTAAGGTTTCTGCTTTGTGCAAAGATGGTATTGATATTTTAGAGGAGAATATTGTAAAGAATATTTTGCATGGAAAAGAATTTCAGGAATCCAAGATTGTTATTAGTAATGTTCGTCAGATTGAATCTCTTAAAAAGTGTTTGCTAGCCCTTCAAAAAGCTAAGCACCATTTCTTAAATCAGTTGTCTTTGGAATTTATATCAGAAGAAATTAAATTGGCCGTTGATTCTTTAGACAAGATAACAGGCAAGAGTATCTCCCAAGATCTTTTAGATAAGATCTTCTCGTCATTTTGTATTGGAAAATAATTCAACCCTAAGTTTTGCCTCAGGAATATTCTTAATATAGATTAGGATTTGATTAATTTTTTGGGGATTCTTTAATGTCTTGTTGAAGAATCGTTGAATATAGTCCCATGATATTCTTCATAAAGTCTTCATCTTGAAGAAGCCCTTGCATTTTCGGGTCATTCATGAGAGCGGTCACATCGCGTTGTTCAATCTTTTCTCGTAAGTCAGCGTCATTAATAATTTCTTGAAGAGATTCATTTTGATAGATATCTTGAAATTCTTTTTTTGATCGAAAAATTTCTATTTGCTTTTCATTGACAGGAGGACTTTTAAATTCGGAAACAGAACTAGACGTAGATTTTGATTTTGGAGTTTTAGATCCAAAGAATTTTTGAAACAAAGGAATTTGGTATTCAAGATGTGTATATACATAAGATTGCGTGATAGCTGTTTTTATTTTTTCTCCAGTTGGGCTGTTAATTGGAAGAATCAGGATGGTAAAAATAATGATAATCACCATCCAAAGCGCCCAGCCTAATCCGAGAAGACTGCCGAGAAGCTGGCTTAAGAATGCAGGTGATTTGGATCGACTGAATTTTTTATTCCAGGATTTCAGAAGAATCGATAAGAGAACAGAGAGTCCAATGGATCCGAATATTAAAAGAGCAATGCTTTGCAAGAAATTTTGAGTTGCGCTAAAATAATAAAAAGAAATAGCAGTGCCAAGAATCATGGCAATAAAGTTAATAGAAAAACGGACAATGCCTTTTTGCCAGCCTGTGGCAAAAAAGAAAAGGATAAAAAGGAAAATAGTAATATCAACTGAATTAATCATAAGTTTTTAAATTGGATATGCTTACTATATCTTAAATTAAATTACAAATCAAGAAGTACAGTTTGATTGACAATAAAGGAGAAAAGATGCAAGCCGAACAACTTCATGTTATTGATGCGAATGTTTTTAAGGGCAAGAAAAAGTTTATCACTATCGCGGTTATTGTCTTTTTTTTAGGCGGGTTGTTTTTCGCGCGAGGAAAAATATACGTGGCCTATCTGTCGTTAAAAGCTTCGACGGCAGCCAGTGGTGGAAATTTTAAGAAGGCCGAAAAGCTTTATAAAGAGATTATTGCGTTAGAGCCTAATGTGGCAGAGCATTATTGGCAGTTAGGGACTATTTATATAGGTACCCATAATAAGATAGAGGTCTCTAAGCAAATTGTCAAATTGAAGCGAATGGGGCGATCTGATTTAGCTATAGCGCTGAAAAAGCTATCTCAAACTCGGGCGACAAGATTTTAGACATTTTATTTAGATGGAAGAGTTGCGAGCATAAAAGCAAAATAAGCTATAAGGCAGAGAAATAGAGCAGCAAGAAGAAGGCCGATGGATGTGAGAATTTTGCTAATAAGTTGTTTCTGTTTCTTTTTTTTCTGATGTAATTCTATTTCTTTTTGTCGTTGTATTTGATAATCTTTGAAATCAACTTGTTCAAGGTCGGAAGGTAAAATCTTCTTTTTTTGTTCTTGATTTTGAATATTTTCGGACATCGTTATCTCGTTGTGTTTAAAGGGGTTATTTTTATTTTATGCAGTTTCAATATAACATAGGGCAAAAAGAGAATCAATCTTTTTGTAATTTTAATTATTTAATTCCAGCAGCTTGATTATAGTGCATAGATATGTTATATTTGTCTTAGCCACGAAGCTACGAGAGTAAGAATTTAATAATTTTCAAGAAACGGGATGGAAAAGTATGAATAAAAGACTAAGTACCCGCTATGAGTGCTGTGTTCCTTTGATGGATGAAGAAAGGGAAACTCTTGTTAGTAGTCAGACTGTTGATATTAGCAAGTCTGGCGTTGGTTTCGTTTCTGCTTGTTTTATTCCTATGAACACTAAGATGATGGTTGAGATTTCATTGACAAGAGATGGTTCGCCTGTTTTGGTTCAAGGAAAAGTAAAATGGGTTGAGAAAATGTCAGATTCTTCGAATTTTCGCATTGGCATGACTTTTCCCGATATTTCAACAGAATCGGAATCTCGTATAGAAAATTGTTTTAAAGAGTAAAAGTTTGTCTTTTTGTCACACCATGTATTAAAGCCACGGAGAAAGAGAGTTTGTTTTGAACAAAGACTATCAGGACCAGCGTATTTTTGATCGCGTTGAGGTCCGGTTTCCCGTTAGGCTTTCAAAAGAAGATTCCTACGATTGTCATAATACCGTTGTTCGAGATGTTTCAGCACAAGGGGCTAGAGTTTATACACCTAATAGGCTCTCTCTTTTTGATAGACTTTCTTTATCTGTTGACCTTCCTGGATCAGCAGAACCTTTAGGAATTGACGGACACGTGGTTTGGACTTCTAATGAATCAGCAAATTCTTGGCAAGCTGGAATTAAGTTTGATGGCCCTAGTCTAATGAAAACGGGAAGAATTCTGAAAGCTTTTCAATGATATTGTAGACAAGGTGCAACAAGTAAATAAAAACTTGACCCACGTGCATCTTCCATGTTAAACTTCTTTTTCTAAAATTATCAAACAAATAATATTAATATCTAAATATTTATACAATAGAGGTATTTATGAAATACGGTCATTTTTCTAAAGATAGTCTTGAGTATATTATTACGAAGCCAGAAACACCATATCCATGGATTAATTATTTAACAAACGATGCGTATTGTTCAATTCTTTCACCATGTGCGGGTGGATATAGTTTTTATCGCGACTGTCGCACGAATCGTGTTACGCGTTGGCATCCAGAAGATTATCATCTTGATCGTTCAGGAAAATATATCTTTGTTCGTGAAAATAAAAAAGCTTATTCGTTAACATATCAACCGTTGCGTGTAAAGCCATCTCATTATGTCTGCCATCATGGCCTAGGATACACTTCTATCGATGCTGTTAACAATGGATTAAAATCAAATGTTACTTATTTTGTTCCTGAAAAAGACCATTGTGAAGTTTGGATTGCAACGTTAACTAATCAAACA
>JAVCCC010000001.1 GCA_030765785.1 Candidatus Aceula lacicola
CAATCAAATTTCTTTTATTTTCTTGATGCGCTTCAAACAAATCTTTTCGAAAATCTTTGTTGTTCGATAAGCTTAAAACCGACGTCAAACACGTAAAATCTTTATCCCAAGGACCTAATTGTTTTTTGTACTTTTCAAAAAGTTTATAGAAACTATGCGAGAGCCACGTGTATCCATGCACACCATTGGTGATGGCTTGAATTTTCTTGGCAAATTTTGGAAATTGAACCCTCATGACTTCGCCATGTTTTTGCGCGACAGCATTAACCTTCGAACAATTATTAAGTGCCATAAATGTAAGACTGATTTGAGACGATGATGGTTTTTCTTTGCCAAACATCTCTGCCACCTTAACATATTCTGGCTCTAAAACATTGGCAACATCATGAATTTCAAATTTATCATGACCAGCCGCAACTGGAGTATGACATGTAAATATAAACTGTTTCTTAATCTCGTCAAATTTCGACTTATCCTTAAGATTCATGTATTTCTCAACCAAAGCAAATGCAGCGTGTCCTTCGTTTAAATGATAACGGTCGGTTGCATACCCTAAGCTTTCTAAAGCTTTCATGCCGCCAACGCCTAAAATCGTTCTTTGAATAATTTTCCACCACACGTTATCGCTTCGATAAAGTTGGTCTGTCAATTTTCGAAAATACTCTTTATTTTGAGGAAGATTAGAATCTAAAAGAATGATGGGAACAGCACTCTTTTTATCAAAGCTATAAATATAATATTTCCACAAGCGAAGATAAACAGGTCCTTCTTTGGTGTTAAGCGTAATAATATTCTTCAAAGGAATCAACCCAGGATAGCTATGCGGATCCCACTGAAGCTCCTCTGGAATTTGTCCATGTTTGTACCAAAAATTTTGTTTAAAATAACCCTTATTCCAAAGAATGCCAATGCCAACTAAGGAGAAATCAAGATCAGCAACGCTCTTCATAGTGTCTCCGGCTAAAACACCTAAGCCGCCACCATAAATCGGAATATCTAAAAGCTTATCAATTTCAACTTTAAAAATATAATCACAAAGCCAATTATTTGAAAAAACCTCATGCGTATAAAACTTATTGGCCTCACTTAAATCGCCTTCCATTTTGAAGCTATGGTAAATGCTGGGTGCAATACCGTACTCCATGGAGAAATAAGCGATGGATGGATTCTTCGGATTATAGAGATTCTGCTCAGCTTTTAAAATGGTTTCAGTCGGAAACCCAAAATACTCTTTTTTATTAATATTTTTTGAATAATTTTCTTTAAACCCTTCAATAGAATCAGCTAAGTCTGAAAACGAAAAACTCTTTTTATTTATCTGTCCTGGCATACATAACCCCGAAAATACGTTTAAATTCTAAAATACATCTCTTAAGTTAGTTTATTATAACAAAAAATCTTTTATTGGAAACGTTATTATTGACCTTTTCTCAGCTAACGATATATGGAAAATCAATGTTTTGTCTTATGCAAATTTTTATATTTCCTACTCATATGCTGAACAATTTGCTCATCTTCATTTTTCTCAATAAGTAAAATAGAAATATCTTCATCAATCTGATCAACCCAAGAAATGCTTTCTTTTGGCCCAAGAACACAAAAAGCAGTTGAAAAAGCATCGGCCTGCTCTGCGCTCTTTGCAACAACCGTCGCACTTTTAACGCTACGAGCAGGATAGCCTGTTCGAGGGTCAATAATGTGCGAATACCTTTCTTGCTCAATAATGTGATACTGCTCATAATCACCAGAGGTCGTAATGGCTGCATTCGTCACATAAAGCGTATCTAATAAAACTTCGGGCTGGCTTGGATTCTGAATCCCAACAGACCATTCATTATTCTGACAATTTTTTCCAGAAACAAAAATATCTCCCCCTGCATTAATCAAGAAATTATTGATACCAGCATCTCTTAAGGCTTGCGCAGCCTGATCAACAGCATACCCTTTAGCGATAGCACTTAAATCAATTTTTGTTCCCGGATGAAGCATTCTTACCTTGCTGTCTTTCAAAAACTCAATATTATGAAATCCAACCTTTTCCTTTTCTTGCTCAATTTCTAGCTGAGACGGCATCGTTCCCGCTTCCCCTGCTTTTTGCCAAAGCAACACAAGAGGACCGACGGTAACATCAAAAGCACCGTTGGTCATAGTTGAATATTTTTGAGCATCTTTTAAAAGAGAATATGTGTCAGGATGAATTTCAATAAAATCAGGATATGAAACATTAATCCGGAAAACGTCACTTCTTTCATCATATGCGTTCATGCAAATATTAATTTCATCAATTCGATGCCAAACTTTTTTAAAAGCGCTACGCGCCAAATCTGCACGACCTGAAGGCATGCAGATATCAATTTGAACGATTGTTCCTAGCGTCAGTTTTTGTTCTGTTATTTTAACGCCATGATTTTGCGTAAAAAAATAATACGAAACCAGGATCAAGACAAAAAATAAACCTAAAAATTTTATTTGATTATTTCTGAAAGAAAACAAGCCAAGCCTCTATCGTTTGAAAATCCCGCTTTTGCCACCGGATTTATATTGAAGTTTCAAATCTAAAATCTCTATGCGCCGATCAGACCACTTCATCATATCGTAAATGGTCAAAGCGG
>JAVCCC010000011.1 GCA_030765785.1 Candidatus Aceula lacicola
AAGGCGTTCAGGGCGTAACAAACTATATTGACCATGTTCAAGCGATGACCGGGTTTACAACAGAATGGGCTGTCCAATTTGATAAAGGCTGGGAAGAGACAAAGAAAAAGAATTCTGAATCAGAAGATCCTTTGCCAGAAGACCAGCTTCGTAAAACCTATATTGTAAACAGTGGATTTGTATCTTCTACAGATGCTTATCGCAACAGTCTTCGTTATCAAGCAAGAAAATTAAAGCAGTCAACAGTTGAGAATGTGATTGCAGGCCTTGAATATGGAAAAGGAGGACTAAATCTTAGTTTATTAGGGTTGGGCAATCGAAGAATTGAAATGACTCTTGATAAGAAATTTGGAGGAAAAGGAACTTTTGCAGTTCATTCTCCATGGGACAGGATTGCGGTTACAAAAGATGGTGGCAAAAAAATAACGACATCTCCTGAATATGGTCAAAGTATAGACGGCCTTGCTCTTGCGATGGCATCTTTTGGAACAGCGGGTCTTGATTATTTTGGTCAATTTGATGAATATGTTGGGCAAAGAGTTCAAACAAAACTAGCAGATAAAGACGATACAGCTTCTGTTAAGACGGCAGCTCTTAAAGAAGACGGCGCCTATATAAAGGGAAGCGGAAACGTTTTCAGCAATACAGGGTGGAAATATGTGAAGGTGACGGGGTTAGAAGGAGATAATCTTGGTGATGCTCACACCATGATAATTAAAAATGGTAAAGTTGCGCTTTTTGATAAAGATGGGGGAATTCTTGAGATTAGCGACCAAACTTTAAAAGACCATGATAACGTTCTAGTTGATTCTGATATTAAAAAAGGTGAATTTTCTTTTGATATTTTGGCTTCATCTTGGCAGAAAAAACAAGGTGATTTGGAGGTTGATCTTGAGTTTGTTAAGAACAAAGATAATTTTGGATTTAATAGAGGTGAAAACAATAAGCCGACGATTAAGTCTCATTTGAGCAGAGCTATTAATGGAAATTTTGGATTTCAGAATGAGGTTGAGAAAACAATTAATGTTGTTACTGGATCTGAGACTATAGAAGTTGACTTCGGTCCATCTTTAAAGAAAACGGTTGATTATATTGAGGTTCCGATTTATGGAGAAAAAATAGTTAAAGACACAGAATCTTTTGGATATGATGCTAAAGAAAAATTTGCTCATCTTGAGAGAGTTGTTCATACAGAAAAAGGACAAGATGTTCGCTATGGCCAAGGCTTTGCAAGTAAAGAGATTATGTCTTCTGATGCAAAAGGTGTCGATGATTTAAAGGTCGAGCTAAATAATGTGAAAGTCTTTATGACGCAGTTAGCAGGTGAAGATGCTGAGTTTTCTGGCTTAGCTGATTCTGCGACAACGACAATTCTTGGAGCTACCAAAGATCAGCTAAGAGACAACTTGTTAACATCTTTAAGTCATCGAACATCTGGTGAAGGTGTTAAGGCAGACGGGACTCCTTTAACAGAGCAAGATATTAATGATTATGTTGATCAAGCCAAGCAAGTAGGTGACGATGTTGAAATAACGATTGATTTAAGAAATGCAGAAATGGTTTCAGCGGGTTCAGGCCTTGAATTTTATACGCCGAACACGGTTGCTTTTATTTCTTCTCCTTATTTAAAGGAAAAAGAACCTAATCCAGATTCAAATCCAGATTCAAAGTCTAGTCAAAAAGACACTCAAGACCTAAAGGTTAACGATATTAATGTCATAGCTCAGGTAAAAGAAAATTCTGATATTAATTTTGCTCAAGGCGAAATTGGACTTCAACTAAGCAACATACAGTTTACAGGTGATGCCTCTACAGCGACATTAGGTGATAAAGACACGATGTTTGTACCGAATTTTAAAAATGCTCGATGGCTTAACAAAGGACAATATAGTTTTAATAAAAATGGGACTGTTAACGAAAAATCAGGAATTCATATTAAGGGTGACACTTATGTCGGGGATGTTGTTGGGCTTTCTGGCAACGTTAACGTCAACGGAAAATGGCAAGAATTATCTCAATATGATTCTCAGGGAGCTATCGTTTTTGACAAAGATGGCAACATGGGTGGCGAAGGCTATATTTTAACAGATTTCGGCGGTAATATTACAAAAACATTTAAAGCCGCGGACGATAAACGCCTTACTTTTAATTTTAGTAAATTTGTTCAAGCGAACCGTATGTCTTTGAAAACAGAAGATGAAGATGGCAATGCAATCCAGCCGCTTGATATTGCAACCGCAGATGTGAATGATATTGTTAAAAATACACAAAAAAATACTATTGTTTATGACATATCTTCTATCGAAGGAACATGGAAAGGCGGGAAAAAAGGTGTTGATGGAACATGGGAAGGCGGGAAAGCAAATTTATCTAAAGCACAAGGTATCACGCAAACGATTTTAAAAAGCATTGTAACGCAAAAAGGTAACCGCGCAAAAACTATTGAATTTAATTTTATTAATGAAGACGCCACTGATCCAGAAAAAAGAAAAGTTGCTGTTAGTGTTGATGCAGGTGATATTGAGATAGAAGACGATGGATCTGTCATGCTGTTAACGGGAGGAAAAATTTCTCGAACAACAGGAATCAATCAGCTTACCTTTATCGGAAGTGGGGATGATCTAAATATTATTCCTGAGCTTGAACCTTCTGGAGCACCATCAAAAGAATCAAAAGAATATAACCCGGTTGAAGTAACTCAATTTGGTGTTCAGACGATTAGTAAAGGCTCAATGCCCGCACAAGATCAACAGCGTTTTAATGTGGCTAAGGGTGGCAACGCCATGACGGTAAGCGGAAATGTTTTGGTTGATGGAAAGACTTTAAAAATTATTGATAATTATGGTGAAGAGCTAGGGGAAGATAAAGTTGCTCTAGATATTAATTCTGCAGCCCTTTCAGATGATGCGACATGGCATAATGTTTCTAAAGCAAGAAAAATAGAAAATTTTGAAGGTGTCGATCATGAAGGTGCTCTTTTAGATTTAACAGAAAATACACGCTTTGTTGCTCTTTCTCGTTCAAGACATGAAAGCGGCGAAAAAGCCAAGAAATTTCTTGATATTAATGGAAAAGAAATCCAAGGCACATTTGACCAAACAGACTTATATGTTCTTGATGAAGGATTTTTAGGGGAAAATAATATAAAAGGAAAAGAATTAGCTAAAAATAATACCTTATCTTTAGGCGATAGAAATGCAATAAGGCTTACCACTAGAACAACTTTAAATAATCAAGAATCTGTCAAATACGGGCTTGTTGACAAAGAAAAGCTAGAAGAAAATCGAGGCCAAGGTGTTGGCAAGCCAGTTAAATATGGAGCAAAAGTTTATAAATTTGCTGATACGCAAAAGCAGGAAGAAGATGGATGGGAAATTGCTCAGCCTTGGGTTTTCTTTGGGGAAGGGCATAACTATTATGTTAATGAATATTTGTATGGATCCAAAAAAGCAATAAAACGTAAAATCATTTATCAAAGTAGAGATGCAAAAAAAGATGGAGATTTTGTTCGCCATTTCGGCATTGAAGACCTTTCTTTTGTCAAACAATCTTATCTTAAAGAAGGAAGCGAGCCTGCTTCACAAAAAGGAAGCGGATACAAGCTTCTTTATGAAACAGGCCTTGACGGAGCAAAAGATTTTAAAATTAATAGACAGACAGGGCTTGTATCTTCTAAAGGGGTTGTTGCTTCACTTTTTGAGATCACGCCAACAGGCAAGCTTATCAAAGATGTTTTAGTCGAAACTCCTGGAGCCGTTTTTCTTCCTATTCTTTCTGCGGCAAACATGTATTCAAGAATTATTCTTCATATGAAATTTTCAATTGTCAACATGGCAGCTTTTAAAAGAATTTTTAGCAGTTTTGGCGAAGACGGAAAGCCGTTTTCTTTTACTCAGGAAGACGATAGGTTAGCAAGTGTTTCTCGTCCTTACAATTGGGTTACAGGTGTTGATGCAGAGACTGGGGAAGAATTCGCCTCAACAGAGGCTATTACCGCTTATGAGATGTTTAAACAAGGCGTTTCCAAAGAAGAAATTTTTGAAATTATTACAGGTGAGGAATTTCAGCCTGACGATTTGCTTTTCTTTTTTAATAAGGGGATTCAGCTTTCGCAAGCTGTTAGCGATTATGTTCCAGCCGAATTAGAGGACGAAGATGAAGGTGCGGGCATAAAAGAAGGCCAGCTGATCAGCAAAGAGATTGCTCCAGATAAAAAATCTTTGGTGTACCCTAATATGTCTAAAGAAATGCGTAATTCTGATCATCGGGGAGCTTATGATGAGACTTCCAGGGAAGAACTTTCGGAAGGGCAAACCCTTGTTGATGTTGTTAGTGAATCGTTTAATAATCCTGATGAATATGTGTATAAAACGGGAGAAGCTTCAGCTGGATCTCAACAGGGCAAGCAGAAAAAAGGGTCAGTTTCCTTAGAAGAGGTTATTGTTGATAAGATTCTTCCCGAAAGCGCTCCTATTTATAAGAATGCTGAGTTTCAAAATAAGGTTTTAAAGATTGAGGATGACGTTTTTGTTAAAGCAAAAACAAAAGATTATGAGTCGTATGTTGAACAAAATATTGGTAATGATAGCTATGAAAATGTTGTCAGTCCATATGATATTGTCGATGGAGAAGAAAAGCTTAACCCTGAAAAATTGACTTTTTCAGTCAAGCTTATTAATTTCTATAAAGCTAAAGAAAAGGTAGATGCTAACAGGAAGTTTTATAAGGGGCTTGGTGGTTTTACTAGAGAATTGGTGGTTACGAACGATTTTATGGAAAATCAAGGTATGTATTATGACCCTGCGACAGACCCACGCCTTAAGAATGCTGTAGAAGCTGCGAAAGATCCATTGAGCAGTTTTTATGACAAGATTGCTCTTGCTCTTGCTTTTGATGTTATTGCTTTTGATGCAGAAGGAGAGATTGATTATCAGGTTTCAATGGAAAAAATTAAGAAAGCTACAGCTGATGCGCAGAATTTAACAGCGCTATATGGCATCGTCAAGTCGATAGATAGCATCAAAAATGACTACAGAGGTCTTTATAATCAGGCTAAGAAAGAAGATACGTTGGACTTTAAGAATCTTCTTGATGACCGAGAAAAAGCAATTAATTTAGTTTTACCAGCGTTAGCTACGAAGATAAACTTTGATGATCCAGAAGCTACAGAAAATCTTTTAAAATGGGCTGGAGAATTTCTAACAATTGCCGCTTATGATATTGAGCAAAATGAAAAAGGAGAAAAGCAAGCTTATCCCGGCAGCTTAAAAGCAACACTTGATTATGTTTCATCTAGCAAAGATAACGATGTGGTTTTTGGTGAGCTGAAAAACAATTTTAGTTTCACTAACTATATTGCATCTCAAGAAGCTTTAAATAACAGACAAGCTGAGGCAAAAGAAGCTGAGCAGGCCGATGATCATTATGTTGTGATTCCAGATGCCTTGACGGATTATACAAATGAGTATGCTGTTAACTATATACCTTTTAAGGAAGCACAAAAAATTGAAGGTAAGGTTTTTGCAACTCATGTTCGAGATATTTATGGCGAAATCAGCAATCAGACGGTTATGAAGAGCGTTGATGCATCTTTTGATTATTACGGAGATGTTACAGAAAAAGAAAGAAGCACGCCAGGCTTTTGGGATGTGGTGACTTCTTCTGGAGGCACAAGCGCTCGCTCTATACCTCAGCCTGTGACTCCTGGCGTAGACGATCCTTATACTATGGTAAAAAATAGAGCTCGTCGAGACTTTGATGTTTCTTCAGATGGAGAATCAAGGCGGGATCTTTATGCATTACGAAAAACAATTCAAGACAATATTACAACTACTAAGAATTTTGGCATTGCCAATCGAAAAGCAGTTGCGAGCATCTCCGAATTTTTATCATTTGCTCCTGAATATGCAAAAAAAGTTTATAAATGGGAAAAAGCTCAGACCAGAAGAGAAATTGTTACGAACTTAGTTCTTGGCACAGGAGCTGTTATTGGGGCTGTTCTTCTTACAGTTGCAACTTGTGGAGGAGCCGCTGCCCCTATTGTTGGTGGCCTTCTTTCTGGAGGGTTGACACTTGGAGGAATGGTTTTAAATGAGCCAGAGAACATAGTTAATTATAATTTGGTAAACAGAATGCAAGAAGCAGCACGGTTCTCCGCATCATCTTACTATAAGTCTTTATCTGAATCGTTGACTACGTGGAGAGACGTTACCACTGTTTATAAATCTGTAGGTACAGGTGCTTTAGCTGGAAGTATTTTTTCTGCCGCCGGGAGCTTTACAGGAAGCGTGCCTGCAGCTATAAGATCTGGCGTAGGACGAGTAGGATCATGGACTCTTACAAAGGCGGTTAATCCGATGGTTCGCATTTTTGGATCAGAATTAGGGTTGGGAGTTTTGTCTTCCTCAACAGCTCGAACAATCACAGGCCTTATAACCTTGTCTACGATAAGTAGTGTAGGGGTTGGAGGCGTTGGCGTTGTATCAAACGTTTCTTCAGGAAAAAATTGGGATGAAAATCTTGGACGCAATGTTCTTATAGGGGCTGCAGCTGTCCCTGCTATTTATGCGGTGAGCGTAGGTATTCCTGCTCTTGGGAAAATGGCTAACAAAGGAATGACGAGACTTTCAGCTAAAACAGGTAGATTGATTACTAAATGGAGTCCAAAAAATGCGCTAAAGATCGGTAAGAAGTTTGGGACGCGAAAAGTTAGTTTTGACGCAAGCAAACAGATGACTAAACCTCGTATGAAAATAATTGGCGAGCATACAATGGCTAATATTGGGCGTGTTCCACTTGCAGGGGTGAGCAGCGTTGGTACAGCCGTGATTTATCCTTTCTTTAAGAAAGATGGACACACTTTGGGCAATATATTAAAAGGCGCTGCCATTGGCGCAGGCGTGGTGTTTAATCCTAGCGCTGTTTTAGCTGGCTCTACAGAGGCAGCATTATGGTACATGGGAACAGGAAACGCTTTAAGTTATTTGCAATCAGGGACACATCTTTCTTTAGAGGATAATTTTAATCAGGCTCTGGAAGGGGCAGAATTTGGCGCGATGTTCTCAGGCGCGATCCTCACTATTAATCCTGCTGCAAGAAGCCTGCAGGCTATAGGAAATCGAAAAGGTTTTGCAAAGATAGGAAAAGGATTTGAAAAAGTTTATTCTAGAGCCAGAAATTTTAAACCAGAATACTCTTCGAAAGAAATGGCTGCTCTTAACAAAAAAGGGAAGCTTTATACCGCTTTTGCAAAGAGCAAGACATTGGGCATGGTAAAACATTATGGAGCATGGGCATTAACCGGAAGCGCTGTAAATGTAGGTATCGGCGCACTAAAAGGCGAATATAAGCAGTATTCAGCAGGCGATGAATATAAGGTAAAAAATTCAGATGGTGAGTATGAAACAATAACGCTTACTAAAGACCAAGCAGAAGAAATAAGCAGAGAGAATCATAATAATATTTATAAACGATTAATCACCGGTGGTGTAGCTGGTTTAACCGGAGGATATCTGTTTAGACCGACCTCAGGATATCTTTCTTCTGTTGTAGAAAGATCGGCTATGTATCATAGAGGATCAACAGGTGCTAAAGCCTTAAGAACTGAAATGAGAACAGGGGCAAAGCACTTTATTATTATCGATCCTATTTTTAAGGCTGTTGGTGCGACTATTAATGGGTTTATGAATTATTCAGCCTTAGGGAAGTTTGTCTGGAAGGCTGACGGCCCTCTAGAAATCAAAGATGAAAATACTGCTTCATGGAAGAAGAATGTCTTACAGCTAGTTGCTGGCGCAATTCATGATGGTCCTCGCACCGGTCTTTGGATGGGAACATTGCTTAAAACAACACAGCTTAATTCAAGGCAAGCTATTTCAACCGCTCAGAAGATTAATTCTAAAGGGGCCTTTGGTGTCGGGGCTAATTATGTAAGCCGAGCGGCAAACCTTCTTAGCCGAGGAATAAACCGTTTTACTCGATTTGTAACAGGTGGGAAGAAATCTTCAAATTTAAAGTGGGGACTATCTTCCAGAGAACATTTAGCTCAAATGGGTCGAAGAGGAGGCGTTTCTGGCCATCAAGGTTTGCTTGAAAGAGGTCTTCTGGGCCAGGTTAGTGGCCCGCTTAAATTCTCATTATTTTCTGAGGTAATGGCTAGCATTATTCGAGGAGATGTTGGAAATGCGGCGTATGTTGCTATAACAGGAAACGATATCAAGTATTGGGATGGTTATGGAAGAGATACTGAGTTTACGCAAGCTGTTAACAGTCAAGAAGGAAAAGATAGAACTATTGGAGGAAGATTCTTTTATGCTCTTTCTCGTCAAAAACTTGATGATCATAATAAGCTTAAAGTTTACGGCAATCTAGCTCAACTAGAATCCCAAATAGAGTTTTTAGAAAATAAAGGTAATTTAAATAAAAATGAAAAAGACGCTCTTTTAAAAGCTAAAAAAGATTTTGCGGTTGGAAAGAACACATATGATTATGAATCTTTGAAAAAGCATGCTCAAAAAACATCTTTTGCTGAGACTTTTGGCATGATCGCATTCTCGAGATTATCAGCCTGGGGCACAGGCGGCATTTTGCCTCCACGCGCTAAAGAGTCAAAGTTTGAAAAGGAAACAGGCATTATTGAACAAGGATTTGGAGAAAGAAAAGCAGAGAGCGTTCAAGGCAAAAAAGGTTTAGCAAAAATAACATCCAACCTCAAGAAAGGTACAAGAAAAACAGGTGAGACCGTAAGTGCATGGCTTGGTAAAGCAAAAGATTTTGCTTTAGAAGGCGTTATGTCAGATTATGTGTATTATCGTGGCCAAGGAAAGACAGCTCGCCTTGATAATCTTGTCGATTCTTTTGCTACGACGGCACATAAAATCAAAGAGAATGTCAATGAGAAGTTTTCTGTTAATAAAGAAAAGATTGAGAATAAAATCTTTTCAAAGAAATATACCCAAAGAAGAGAGTTGGCTCGAGAGCAAAAAGTACAGAAACAATTTAAAGCTCTTGAGGCAATTATAGCAGCTCCAAAAAGCTTGAGCTATAAATTTTCAAAAAAGATCTTCTCTTTCTTTGGAAAAGGAAAAGAAATAAAAATTGAGAACGTTATCAAAGCACTTGAAAATACAGAGTTAAACGAATTTTCTCAGTTTAAACAAAGAGCCAAAGAGATTTTAAATGAACGAAAAGCATCAATGGAGCAGGGTGAAATAAATAAAGAACAAGTAGATAATATGGTTAAGAGAGTCTCTTCTCTTAAATCTGATATTGAGAGCTATATCCGCAATACAGAGCTTTCCAATAAGCTGAGAACAGAATTTATAGAAAAAGATGGATTTAGAAACGCTGCGCATAAAGAAGGGGGAGAGGTTGAAGATTTAATTTTAACCTATCTTGTTACAACAAAAATTGTTGATGTTTTAAACAAGAAAAATAAAACAAAATCTCTCGATATGGCTTTTGATCGTCTTTTAAACAAGATCGAAGAAAAAGGATTGCTCAGCGACCTTCAGCTTGAAGTTAAAAAAGAGGAATCAGGCAAATGGGCTGCCTTTAGGGATGGTAAAAAGATCGATAAGCTTCAAGGACAGGTTTTGCTAGCCCAAGCTCCGACAGGATCAGGAAAAAATTCTGTATTGCTTGCAACAAAAGCGCTGCTGGGAAGAGCCATAGGAGACAAAAGCTTAGTTTTATCTATTGAATCAGAAGCCTTAGAAGCAGATCAGAGTTTTTCACAGACAGCAGAAGTCATCGATTCCTTTGTTAAAGAGAATTCTGATTTTGGGATTCATTTTAAAGCAGCAAAGGTTGAAGAACATGCAACTCCGCAGGATATTATAAAATCAATCAAAGATCAAGATGTTGGATTAATACATATAACAGATCAGCAGCTTAAATCTATTCACCATTCTTCTTATATCAAAAAGTTTCTCGGCTCTTTAAAATCTAGGGATGCGCTTGGTTATAAAGGCGAAAATATGCCTCAGGCTGCTTTAATGCAAGGAACTCCTGGAGAAACAAACTTAGCGCAAACTAAGAAAGACGTTAGCATTGCTAAAAAGATACAAGAAGCAACAAAAGATATCAACGTCAATCAAGTTAAGATTAAAAAAGGAGAAGAAGTTTATATTCCGCATTGGAAGCAAGAGGGAAAGGATGGAATTAATGAATTATTCTTCAAAGAAGGCCATGTCAAGACAAAAGAAGGACGAATAATCAAAAATTTTAAAGAGCTTGTAACAAGTGGTGAAGTTACGCTTTTTGGAGAAACGATGCAGGGAAAAGAAGCGGTTGCCTATTTAACAGCGAATGCATGGGCAAGAGCCGAGTTATTTCAAGGACGACAAGTTTATAACAAGGAAACAGGGTTGATTAATCCGGTTGATGTTGGAAGCAGCGGAACCAGCACAGGATCGGTTCGCGTAAGAGATCGATTCAAACAAACTGCTTTGCATGTTGAAGATGCGGCAAAATGGAGAAACGGAAAAGTCAACGAGCGTAATCTTACACTAGAGCGCGAAGGGTTTAATATTTCTGATTATGATGTTATTCGCTCAATGAGCGAGGCAGGTATCAGTATGGTGTTAATGTCTGGTACTGTTACAGAGGGCATGCTAAGAAATGCTGAGATGCTTCATGGAGTTGAATTTATTACATCGGCAAAGAATGGAGGAAAAGCAAAAGACCTCTTTACTAAGATAGACGGCTTAAACCAGTTTGCATTCTCCACAGCCGTCAACGAAAAGAGCAGTCCTGCAGAAGCTTTTAAAGGAAACCTTAGTAGCTTACAAGATAGAGTTTTAAGAACCATTGAAGAAGGAAAGAATTTTGTTCTTTTCAATGGACAAGGAGCTCTAAAAGGTGTTATTAAAGGCAATGCTAAAGGTTTGAGAGGAGAGTTTAGTGAAGGATTCATACAAGGTATTGTAGGTAAAAATAAAGGCGATTTAAAAATAGCTCTGTTAAAAAATAACGGAGATATTGAGATTATAACAGCAAAAGATGGAAAGATTTTAGAAAGAGATACTCTTAAGAAAGAACTTAAAGATGGAGAATCTCGAGCAGAAACTGCAAAAGAGCAGCTTGATAAAGAAATGCTTAAGCAAGAGAACAAAGGCATGGTTGTCTTGGCTGAGAAAAACTGGGCCATTGGAAAGACAATTAAAGGAAAAGCATTAGAATTTAAACCTGCCCAAACAGATGTTTCTGTTGCCTTGGTTGATAAATCAACAGGGGCAGGATGGATCGTTCAATGGGGAGGACGATTTAGATCTGTTAGAGAAGCAGGCGGCCATGACAATTACGAAAGAACAGTCAAGAGAGAGATTTTTATTCGAGACGAAGCAGTCAAAGGGCAAGAGCAGAAGATTGATTTTAAATCAAAAGAATATCAGAAATTCTTAAAGAAAACAGCAAAGAATCAAAAAGCCTCTGAAAGAGAATCATTCTATACGGCTCAAACAGATCTTGCATCAAATCTTCCTATTATGAGTTTAAGAAAAATTCTCTTTACTGAAAAAGCTCAAAAAGGTTCAACTAAAGCTAGAATTGAAGAGTTGATGGATAAATTTGCGCAAAAGAAAGATCTAGAAGCGAATCAGAATTATGATGGCGACATTAGTAAGTCTAGAAAGCATATTGAAAAACAACTAGTTAAAGGGCTTGAGGATCTTCAAAAAGAATTAGGCACAGATGGGAAGCTGTATAAATCTCTTAACAAAGAGGGTAAGCAAATTGCAGATAAGATCCTTGATGAAAACATCGGAAGCCTTAAGCTAAAGCACGCAAAAACAAAAGATAAGAACAGCGATAGCTCCTCTCAATCAAAGAAAGCAAAATCTTTCTTAGATGTTAATGGTTTTTCTGATTTCGCAGAGGTTTTCAAAGAGGTTGTTCCAAAAGGATCTCTTCCAAAAAGAACAGCTGGAGAAAGCTCTGATTTTGCTCAAGCGAAGATCTTGGCAGCTCAAGAAAAAGCGAAAAATGGTGATTTTAAAGATCTTAGTAAAGGGCAACGTCTTGATAAGATGTATCAATATCTTGAAAAGGCCAAGACAACAGACTCTAAAAAGAATGGAGTACAAGCAAGAGCTTACGGTATATTGGTTTCAGAGCTTATTGACTCTAAAGATGAAGAGCAAATGCGCGCTGTTGCTGTTGTCTTAAATCCTGGATTTATTCATGAATCTCAAAAGCGAGATAAGAGTGAAGATAAAACTCTCGGTGCAGGATTTAGCGGATCACAAATGTATATTACTGATCAAAAAGGCAATGCGCCTTTGGCTATAAGCGCAAGCGACATGTTTAATCGAGTTATACAGGATAAAGAATTTGCTGCCGCTTTCTTTGAAGCTCAAGACAAGCTTCTTCAGGAGACAGATTATCATTCGAAAAAAGCTAAGAAAGTTGAAGTTAAAAATGGTAAACAAAAGCTTTATGGTGAATTCGACCAAGAAAAAGACAAGGTTTTTGTAACAGATCGAGAAAAGAAGGTAAGAAAAGATTTTTATAAACAATCTGTCAAGTCTCAGAGGTTGATGATTAACGATTATCGATCAAATGTTAATTCAGACCTGAGCGATGAGTATAAAAAACAAGCCGCAAGAACACAAGAAGCATATCTTAATTTAGCGCAAGAAATTGATTTAATTGATTTCTTTGCTTTATCTCGAAAAGTAAATCCTTTTACAGATCCAGCATTTAACAAGAAATATGAGGCTGAGAGAAAAAACATAGCTCAAGAGATTGCTAAGATTGCTAAGAAACAAAAAGAAAACGAGAGAAAAATAGTAGAAAGATATTTGCGGTTGAAGAATAGACAAAAAGGCGGAAGAGATTATAGTCAACAGCCTTTAGAAAGCCAATATAAAAATGATTACAATGAAACACGAAGCATTGTAATCAACCAAGGCAAAGATTATGCAGAGGCTTCTTCAGAACAAATTGAAGAAATCCTTCCACTTGTTTCTCAATCAAGACAAAAGAAGCAGGAAGGTCGGAGTGTCCGAAGACTTGCCAAAAAAGACAATATGGCCTCTGGAGCAGATCATGGATGGAATGTTTTTGCCGCACGTGAATATTTTGCTGAGAACCAAGATAAGATTTCAGAAAGAGAGCAAGAAAAAGTTAAGATGCTCTTAGGCTATATTGAAAAGTCTGCTCCTTATGATGGTGTTCGTGTAGCCAATGCACTCATGCCTCTTTTACAAAAAACAGTATTTGATAAAGTTGCAAATAAGGCTAACGAAGATCTTGAAAAACTTGCATGGAAAGAAGGCGAAAAGGGTGATTTTAAGATTACAGAGTCAGAAATTATAGCTGTTTATAACGATACTTTAGAGAACACGGAAAGAACGGATGATTACGGAAAATTTGTTAAGGTTACAGCCCAAGCTGATGAAAAGGATGGCAAGCCAATTATTTATGTTGATGTTTATGCCAACTTAAAATTCGAACAAAAAGACGGAAAAGCTGTTCCTCGATTAGCCTCCGAGGGTGAATACAACGTTGGCGAAGGTCGACATGAGCCAATCCATCAAGTTATTACTCAAATTCAAGAATATTATAAAGATCCTAAAAACAGAGACATTGATCTGAAAGATTATGTTGCCAAAGGAACATGGATTGGAGAAATTATTTCTCGTCTAAAAGATGCAGAAAAACTTGATGATGTTAATGACTTAAACTTAGGGCGAACAGAAATGGACGCTCAAGAAAAAGCTGTTATTGAAATGAGCGCTAAAAAGAGCGTGGAAGCTGTTTTAAAAAGCAAAACTTTATTACAAGAAGAAAATAGTGGTCTTTATGAGCAGATTGCACAATCTCTAAGCTATTTAAGCAAGAAAGAAAAGAAGGCTCTTAAAGGTGACAATATTTATGAGAAATATTCAAGTCTTTCTCCTGAACAGCAAACTAAGGTTAGCCATCTTTGGGTAGAGAAAAATAAAAAAGAAGAATCTGGTGTAAAAAAGAAATATCAGAAATTGGCAAGAAGACTTAACCAGCAATTGCCGGCCAAGGGTTCTTCTGAAACGATTTCGATGAATACGTTTGTGGCTTCTGAACATTTATCACAGGCTAAAGATGCTATGGATGATGAAGATGATGAGTCTGCCGAGGATTTTTTAAGTAAAGCAGAGATTCTTATTGATAATAGCGATTCAGACGCAGTGGAAGCTATTTTGGAAGAGGCCATTGATAAAGAAAGAAAGGAACGGATAAAAACACCACAACAAATAGCATACATTGAAGAAGCTGCAAAAATAACTGCGGAGGTGATAGATCCAAAGAATTCATTGATAGAGAAGACGATTCAAGAAATGTTTAATAAAAACAAAGGAAAGGTTTCTGTTAAAGAGCTGAAGCAGGCGATTGAAAGAATTTTAAAAGAAAAAGGAGCTAAGTTTGTTGATTTTAGTGGTAACACCATAGAAATCATTGTGCATAGTTCAGAAAAGCCAGACGTTTGGGGCAAATATGCTCCAGAGTTCTTAGTAAAAGGAGATGTTTTTACTGTAGATTTTGGTGCTGCTATTGAAATAAATGGACAAGAATACAATGCTGATATGTCGCGCGTTTATGCAATTGGGAAGCCCACAAGAAAACAAGAGAAAATTTATAAGGCAATCAGAGAAACGCAGCAGGCAGCTGTACAGCTTATGAATGATAAATTTGCTAAGGGCGAAAAAGTGAAATATTCAGATTTAGCAAAAGAATCAAAAAGAATTTTGATTAAAAACGGCTATAAAGAAAGTGCTTATTGGAATTTTGATACTGTTTTAGGACACGGCACTGGACTTCAAGGACATGAAAGAAATATCATGGTTAGTGAGGATAATGATAATTTTGTAGAGGAAGGCCAAGTGTTTACTATTGAGCCTGGAGTGTACATGCCTGGAGTTTTCCAAGGACGAGTGGAAGATGATTATAAGATTGTAAAAGGTCAAGATGGGCACCTGCAAGCTGTTTCTATAACAGGAGAGTCGCCTAAGGAAATAGCTGTGATTAAGGTTTCGTCTGCGATTGTTGTAGGCTCAACCGAAACAAAATCAGTCTCTAGCAACGTCGGAAGCTCAACATTAATCTCCAGCAGTGTTGTGACAGATATTGCTGAACTTCAGAAATATGGTTTAAGCGACAAAGACATTGCCTTAGTTACTCGAAGCTCTGTGATTGTTCTTGATTTAAATGAAACAGAAGCGCTAACTCAGCTTGCAGAGACAAAGAAAGTTTATACATATAAAGATAATGAGCTTTATGACCTTGCTGGTAGAGCCAATGTGACGCCAGAGGCATTAGAAGGAGAATTTGTTGTTGTGGTTGACAAGGATGTTCTTATTCCAAGCGATATGAAAGCTCGTAAGATTGTTAAACTTGTTGAATATCTTGGTCGCGAAGCATATAAGCTAATCGTAACAATTGAAGTTGTTGAGATTCCTCAGGCAGAAATGAATTCTGTGATTGGTGAAACGTCAGTTATTCCAGCAACACCGGCAATTGAACAACAAACAGCACCGCTTACACCAGTCGCACCAATAATTCCTGTGATTATGTTGCCAGTTTCTAAGGTAAATCGTAGCCAGGGACCAATTGCCCAGCAGACGCCTTCTTCTGTATATAGGGCAAACGCACCAAATCAACAAGGTCAGCTAGATTTAGCCTTAGCAGCTTCTCCTGTTCAGAGTTTAAAAGAAAGATTAAAGCCAGTTTTAACAGCATCTTTTGCAGCCCTTCCGATAGCCCTTATTTTAACAGCAATATTATCTAATGTTGCGCCAAATAACATTGTTACAACTATTTTTGGTATTAGCGTTGTTGCCTTGACAGCAGTATATGCCGTAGCTGATAGCACTTATGATTTTAAAGAGTATCGTAAGATTTCTTTGATTGATCAAGGATACAGGTTTGTTGATAAATTAATTGCTGGACGCGTTTCATTTGTGATGTTGATAGGTATCTTAGGATATGCATCATATGTGCTATCCGGGCAACTAAATGAAATTAATGAGTACAATACTTTTTGGCAAAAAGCTGGTGGTTTGGCAGGATCTTTTGTAATGGTTCTTCTTGGAGGAGGCATAGCTGGCGCTATTGGAGTTTATGTAAAAGAAACATTTGCGGCTATAACAGAGCCGTTCCATGCTCTAGACAATAATACACATCGAATGCCGCAAGATAGTCTTTCAAAATTATCTAAAAGACAAGCTGATTATATTGCGAGCATTGGCGCTCCGGTTGTTGAAGAGGTTTTCTTTAGGTTTATTACGATAGGTAGCTGGATGTTTATTGGGCAGAATATCCTTGGGTTAGGCCCTATTGTTTCTATGGCCACGGCACTTGTTTTTAGCTCATATTATTTCTGGGCAACGCATCGTCCTTACCAATATGCTTCACATCTTGGAT
>JAVCCC010000039.1 GCA_030765785.1 Candidatus Aceula lacicola
GCATTTATGATTTATTTTCTAGAGGTGTCAACTGGTCAGATATCAATGTTTTAAGTGACCAAGGTGTCAACTGGACAAGCATCTATGATTTATCTTCTAGAGGCGTCAATTGGGAAGACATCAATGTCTTAAGTGACCAAGGTGTCAATTGGGCAAGCATTTATGATATGAGTTCACGTGGTATCAATTGGGAAGATATCAATGTCTTGAGCGATCAAGGCGTCAACTGGTCAGATATCAATGTGTTGAGCGACGCAGGTATCAGCTGGGCAGATATTAACGCGATGAGCGACGCAGGCATCAACTGGTTTGATATTGGGATTCTGTCAGATGCTGGTATTAATTGGCAAGACATTCAAACGTTGTCTGAGAACGGTATCAACTGGGAAGATTTTCAGGTTATGAGCACTAGAGGCGTTAATTGGTCTGATTTTAATGCAATAAGCAAGACTGGAATTAATTGGAATGATTTTGTTACGTTAACGGCTGCAGGAATAAATTGGGTAGATATAGGTACTCTTTCGGATGCTGGAATCAATTGGGCAGATATGAAAATTATGGGAACAGCAAATGTCAATTGGGCAGACATAAGAATTTTAACAGAAGCTGGGGTTAATTGGATTGATATCGGTCACTTATCTGATGCAGGTGTCAACTGGCTTGACATTGGAAGCCTTAGTGACGTAGGAGTTAACTGGTCAGATATCGGTGTTTTGGCAGCAACAGGTATTAATTGGGCAGATTTTAGAAGCTTATCTGTTGCAGGTGTCAACTGGGTTGACATTGGAAGCCTTAGTGACGTAGGAGTTAACTGGTCAGATATCGGTGTTTTGGCAGGAACAGGTGTTAATTGGGCAGATTTTAGAAGCTTATCTGTTGCAGGTGTCAACTGGGTTGACATTGGAAGCCTTAGTGACGTAGGAGTTAACTGGTCGGATATCGGTGTTTTGGCAGGAACAGGTGTTAATTGGGCAGATTTTGGCGCGTTAACTATTGCAGGAATTAATTGGACAGACTTTAGGTCCTTTTCTCAAGCTGGCGTTAATTGGATTGATCTTGGGGCCTTAACAGACGCAGGAGTAAATTGGGCAGATATCGCTGAGCTCACCGCAAAAGGAATTAATTGGGCTGATATTGGGATTCTGTCAGCTGCTGGCATTAATTGGACAGATGTTGTTACGATGTCTAAAAATGGCGTCAACTGGGAAGACATAGCGTATATGGCGGGAACAGGTATCAATTGGGATGATATGGGCGTAACAAGCAACTCTGGAGTTAATTGGAGCGATTTGGCTGCGATGACAAGTGCAAGTATAAACTGGAATGATATTGCTTATTTAGCTGATAACGCACAGCTGCTGGTAACAAACGTCAATACTATTTTAGGCGTTTGCAACACTCTTAATTCCTTAACAGGAGACCCTGCCGATGCTTCATCTTCAGATACTTTATTTGGAAGAATTAATCTTCTTTTGGATGTAACAGGGACAGGAACTAATTTAAGCTCAGATATTGAAACGATATTGGCAACAGTGACCACTCTTGAAGAAAACATTGGAACGTCTGATGATGTCTCTTCTTCATCTACGGTGTTTGGTGATTTGAAGGAAATCGAAGACTATGTTGATACGCTTGAGACGTTGTTAGGTGTTTCGGGCGATACAACTGAAGAGAGTGTTTTTGGTGAACTATCTAAGCTTGCGACAATCAGCGAGCTTGTTGACAAGGCAAAGAGTGGTGCTGAGGCGGCTTTAGGTGAGGCATCAGGTATTCGTCAGGAGCTTGGCGCTAAAGGCATGACGCCAAGCGTTTATCAAAAGCTAAAGAATTTAGACACCACAATGGAAGAGCTAAAGATTGCGTCAGAGACAATTTCAGAAAGCCAGCTTGAGACAGGAAATCTTGCCTCTGATATGCTTTCAAAGTTATCAAATCTTGTAGAGGAGTCGGCAAAATCTCTTGGCGTTCAGGATATGATCGTCGAATCGCTATCGTCTGTAGATGCGGGCAATATGGATAAAGTGCATCAAAAGCTTGCAGAAATTACGACAAAGCTAGAGGCTTTAAGAGAAGCTGTTGGGCAACAGGATGTTGTTATTAAGAGTTGGTTTGAGTCCAGCGAATAAGGTGTATTAGTTGTATTTGAAGTATACTAAAACGGAATTATACATTGATTTATAAGAATTATTTAAAAGGGCTGTTATCCATTGTTTTTATTTTCTTATCTACTGCGTCTTTGTCTGCGCAGAGTCTTTCTATTAATCTAGTTGCTGTTAATGGAACAGATTCTGCTCAAGAGACCCCACTCAAATATTATCTTCCCAAAGAGCTTAAGCCGCAGGATATTGTTAATGCTGGTGAGCTTGAAGTGGAATATGATTTAGAAAGAAAAGCTTATTTTGTGCATGGAAATTTTGATCTGGAACCAAAAGAGTCTCGGACTTTTAAGTTGCAAGTCAAAGATGTGTGGAAAGTCGATCCTGCCGATCTTGAGATCTTAAAACAGCAAATTGATAAGAATCTGGAAAGATTAGAAGATAGTGAGTTTCATGAGTCAGCAGCAACATTGCGAAATGGCATGTTTAAGAAGATGGAGTATGTTCTTGAGCGACAACAGAAATTTGAAAATAATATCGAAAGACGCATTGAAGAGTATCGAGCTAATGCTGATATGATCGACGAGCTTAAGCGAAATGCTTTTTCCACAGGTTATTTAACTTCATATCCTCTCCAGCCGGAACTTGAAACAGATACGGTTAAGCTGATCATTGAAGTAGAAAATCCTTCTTCAGAAGAGGTGCAAACAGTTTCGTACAGACATTATTTACCACAAGAAATCCGATCATCGCATATAGTTGACGCCCAAGGTTTTGAGGTTCGATTTGATGGAGACAAAGGACAGACTTATTTAGCAAAGGAAGAAGAGTTTCAGCCCGGAGAAAAGAAACGGTATATTATTGTTTTGAGAAATGCTTGGAATATTCCAAAGCCAGTCATTGACTCTCTTTATAAGCGCGCTCAGAGTTCATTGAATGCTATATTGGAGACAAATGGCAATGATGAGCTTAAGAAAAGCGCAGATTTCTTGTCGAAAAAGATTTTTGGAAATATTAAACTTATTCAAGAATCTCAGAAAAAAGAAGATTCCATACGAGAACATATTGGTGTGTTTCGAGTAAATAAAGAGCGATACGAAAAAGCGGACGAAGCCTTGAAACAGCTTGAACGTCTCTTGGCCGTTATTAGTACTAAAAAACTTGAAGAACTTAAAGACCTTGAAAAGTCAAAGGTAAAAAATATTTTAAGTAAAATTCAAGCTTTGAGAGGTATGGCGGCTTTGTCTGAAGCTCTCCTTGGTAGGCGTCCATCACTGACTATTATATGGAGAATTATTTGGGGCATTTTAACGTTCATTGCTTTATTTACAAGTATTCATTTTTTTACTTGGCAAAAACGATCTAAGCTTATGGGTGAAGAGCATGCAGCGGAAACGGGTGGTGAGCTTAAAGAAATTGGCGATGCAGAAGAAGATGAAAAAAAGGAAGAAGGATCCGGTTAAGGCGTTATATTTTCTGACTTTGTCGTAGTTCTTGTAAGTTGTTGCGATATAATGATTCATATAAAATATAGGGAGGGAATGGATTGGGATCTTTAAGGTACACAGAAGAAGGTTGTGTCCGCTGTATTCGAGGTTGCATCGTTATTGTTACAGGCTTTGAGAACTGTATTAATGGCCAGTTGATTCGGTTCGGATACGGAACAGAAGGAATTATCCTTGGGTTTGATGAAGAGGAAGCACAGATTTTAATTGTTAAAGAAGAAGATAAGATTAAAACTGGCGACAAAGCCACGGCTTCGTTGGAGCCATTTAATACTCCTGTTGGAGAAAAGTTTATAGGACGCATCATTAATCCTTTGGGTGAAGTTTTAGATGGGCTAGGGCCTCTGGAAGCTGATGCAGAGTACCCTATTTTTATTGATGCTCCAGCAATCCTGACCAGAGATCCTTTGTGCAAAACGCTTGCAACTGGTATCAAGGTTGTTGATATGATGATTCCTTGCGGCTTTGGACAGAGAGAGTTGATCTTGGGCGACAAAATGACTGGCAAGACAACCATCGTAACCGACACAATTCTTAATCAAAAAGACACGGATGTTATTTGTATCTATTGTGCAATTGGAAAAGCACGTTCTGCCTTAGCTAAGGTTGTTCAGCTATTTCAGGATCGTGATGCATTTGATTATTCGCTCATTGTTGCGGCATATGCGTCCGCTCCGCCTGGTCAGCAATATTTGGCTCCTTATGTTGCGTGTTCTGTTGGAGAGTATTTTATGCATCAAGGCAAGAATGTTTTTATCGGATTTGACGACTTTACTAAACATGCTTGGGCGTATCGAGAAATTTCTCTTTTGCTCGGACGCCCGCCTGGTCGAGATTCTTATCCTGGAGATATCTTTTATCTTCATTCAAAAATGATTGAGCGCGCTGCTTTTATGGACAAGGAGCATGGTCAAGGGTCAATGACGTTTTTTCCAATTGTTGAAATTTTGGAAGGTGATTTAACTGGATATATTTCTTCAAATCTTGTTTCAATGACTGATGGGCAGATTTATCTAAGTACTCCTCTTTTTGGTGAAGGGCAAAAGCCTGCTGTTGATCTTGGGCTTTCAGTTTCTCGAGTTGGAAGCAAGGTCCAGTGGAAGTCTGTCAAGAGTCTTAGTGGCTCACTTCGCTTGGAATATGTTCAATATAAGGAGCTGATGCGCATCTCAAAATTAAAAACATCTGGTCAAAGCGAAGAGGCCATACAGCAGCTTAAGGGCGGTGAGATTTTAGGTGAAATTTTAAAACAGGATAAAGATTCTCCCGTGTCATTAGTCGCGCAGGTTTTGATCTTTTATGCTGTAAAGAAGAAAATTTTATATGAGCTAACTTTGGATGAGGTCAAAAAATTTCAGTTCGAAATTCTTGATTATGCGAAAGAGAGAAATCCTGATTTGCTTAAAATTATTGCTGAGCGTCAAGATCTTGACGAAGAGATTGAAAACGGGATGTCGGAGATTTTAGAGCAATACGTAAAAGAAGTTTCTAAAGATAGGCCGAAAGATGAAGATGATGAAGAAGAGGGAGTTAGCGTTGGCGTTGATGCGCTAGATGCAGCTACTTCGAAGAAGTCAGTTGAAGGACAAGAGGAGAAAAAAGAGTAGTTAAGGTGAAGTCATGGCAAGATACAAAATTACATTTAAGTTGACTGTTATGACACCTGATGCTTTGGTTTATGAGAATGAGGTTGAGAGTGTTTTTTTAACAGGGGATCGTGGTGAATATGAAGTGCTTCCGTACCATTATCCGGTTTTAGGTATTTTAAAAAGGGGAAGCATTATTGTTGACTGGAAAGAGTCGATAAGAATTAAGTCTGGTTTGATACGTTTTTTTGCGAATGATTGTATTATTTTGATTGAGCCAGATCTGACGAGAAGAAAGGTTAAGGAGAGAGAAGAGGAGATTGCTTACACAGAGGAAACGGATAATTAAAAAGGACGATTTTATTATATAGGGATATTATATTATGCAATGGCGCGAAACCTTTATTATTATTGCGATTATGTTTGTGGCTGTTATGGGCCCATCGATTGTTATTGCGGTTTTAGGATATGCTGTCGTTAAAGCGCTTGGGCGCAATCCTTCTGCCGCATCAAAGATTTTTATGGGTATTATTGTTATGCTGATTTTTGTTGAGGCGATATCTATTGTTGCTATTTTGGTTATTTTTCAGCTGTTCGGAAGATAGGAGGATGTTAATTTATGGGTTCTGCTGCGCTTATATTATTTTTAATATTTTTCTTTATTATTGCGATTCCTTGTGTTGGTGTTGCAATGCTAGGGTCCGATCTTGTGAATCGATTGGCTTTTCATCCAAGCAAAACACCTGCAATACAGTTGAGAGTTATCCTAAAGTTAGTTATTTTGGAAATAATTTCTTTTGGGATGTTGATGGGCGCATATCATATTCTTGCTGATTACGGGCAAGGGGTATAAGGAGATTAATTTATGAGTGGAATTTTAATAGTACAGTTTTTAGTTCTTACTTTTTTTGTTTCGGGTGTTATCATTTTTGTTCTGCATCGAACATTGATATCAAGCACGGAAGGTGCGGTCAATCGTCTTAATTCGGAGACAGAAAGTGCGCGCACCAAGCAAGCTGAATTAAATCGAAAAATAAAAGAGGCTGACGAGGAGCTTGTTAAAAGAAAGGCTGAAGCCGATGAGGTGGTTAAGAAAATGATGGAAGACGCTGAAGAAGCGGCAAAAAATGAACAAGCTACGATTGTTGGTAAGGCTCGTAAGACGGCTGAGGATGTTATTACAAAGGCGCAGCGCACTAAGGATATTATTCGAAAAGATATTGAAAAGGAAGTGCAGCTCCAGATGATTAATGAATGTGTCAAAATTATGGAGGTTGTTTTTAGCGAGAGGGCTAGACAGGTGTTTAGTGAGCAGCTTGTCAGAGAATTTATAGAAGAATTAAAAAAAGTTGATGCGCATCAGATTAACTTAGATGCCGATGCGATCGATGTTGTTGTGTCTCAAGAAATTTCTGAAGGAATAAAGAAAGATATTGAAGATATTCTTCTCGGCAAGCTTGGGCGAAAAGTTGTATTTAATTATCAAGTTGATCCAAAAATTTGCGGGGGTGCGATTTTAAGATTTGGGACTTTGGCTCTCAATGGAAGTTTAGCCAATATTTTTAAGGAGACTGCGATTTCAATGAAAATGGATATTGAGAAGGAATAAGAAGAAGTCATGGGAAAAGCAAATAAAATCAAAGGTGATTTAGACGATATTATTGAGCTTGTTGAGATTATTCAGATTTTAAAAGATGTTGCGGATAATAAATTTCATACGCTTGCGGGTCGCAAAGATCGTTTTTCACGATTCGGTGAGTCTTTTGTTGAATTTTTTCGGATGATTAGTCTTTCGAGAGTTCGCCACCCGCTTGTTTCCAATGACAACCCTCGTACAGGAATTGTTGTTATTACATCAGAAGCAGGTTTTATGGGGGATTTAAATACGAAAGTTATCCGTTTTGCTTTGAACGAACGGGAAAAGTATCCGAATTGTCAGATTATTGCGGTTGGAAGAAAAGGGGCTGCAAAGATGGAGAATGTTGTGAAGGACATGAAAGTTTTTGATGAGATTCAAGACACTGGACTTTATCAGGTTGCGATTGATGTCAAAGATTATCTTTATTCTGAAATTATGGAAGGACGCATGGGCCGCACGCTTGTCATTTATCCGTGGTCTAAGAATTTTATGGTTCAAAAAGCAAGGATTGTAAAGCTTTTGCCTTGTGATGAACTTTTGTCAAAACAGGAAGAGTTTGTTGACAATATAGAGCATGTTATCGAAGAATCTGATCCGATAGATATTATTGAGCAACTTTCATCCATGTGGCTTGTTTGCCGTTTTTATGAAATGCTTCATGACACATCGATTTCAGAGGCTGCGGCACAATCGCAACAATTGGAATCAAGTTTGGATAAAATGAAAAAAACAAAAAAAGGGGTTAAGTTGGCTTTTCAAAAGGCAAAAAAGTCAGATATTGATAAAAGCATGAGAGAAGTATTTAGTGCTCGAATGATGTCAAAACGTTAATTTAAAAGGAGGCTTTTAATTGAGCGAAGAACTCAAGAAAAAACAAGAAGATGTACCAAGTGAGAAGCTAGCGCAAGAACAATCCAAGGAACCTGCCGTGGAAGCGTCTCCTTTAGAGGAGCTAAAAAAGATCGGTAAAGGTATCGGAAAGATTGTCTCGGTTCAAGGGCCTGTTGTGGATATTAGCTTTGATAATCCTAATGACATTCCTGCCTTGTACGACGTTATCCACGCTGAGAGGTTTGATAAAAGGCTTATAAAATTGCAATGCGCAGAACATCTTAACAGTAAAGTTGTTCGTACGGTTTCCTTGATGGATACTTTAAATTTGCAAAAAGGCTCAATCTGTTACAATACGTTTCAGCCGATTGCGATTCCTATTGGCGATGAATGTTTTGGTCGCGTTATGGATGCAACAGGTCGTCCTATTGATAATCTAGGGCCTATTTCAACAGATCAAATAACACCGATTCGTAAATATTCAAAGCAGGTTCCTTTTGATTTGAAGCGAAAAAAAGGTGCTATGGCTGAAGTTCTTGAGACTGGCATGAAATATGTCGATATGCTTTTTCCATTGGTTAAGGGAAGTAAGACTGGGATTCTCGGAGGCGCTGGGTGCGGCAAGACCGTTGTTATCTTGGAGCTTATTAATAATATTATTAAAGCGCATGATGGTGCTTGCGTGTTTACAGGTATCGGAGAACGAATTCGAGAAGGAAATGAGCTTTTTCATGAACTTGGCGACAGTAAGTTGCTTCCTCGCGTTATGATGACTTTTGGGCAGATGGATCAGCCACCAGGATCGCGCGCAGAAGTTGTTAATACAGGTATCACATTGGCTGAATATTTGCAAAATCAAAATAAGGACGTATTGCTGTTTATGGATAATGTTTTTCGTTTTATTCAGGGAGGCCAGGAAGTTTCAACGTTATTGGGACGCGTTCCTGCCGAGACTGGCTATCAGCCGACTTTGTCATCTGAGGTTAGCTATGTTCAGGAGCGTATTCGCTCGATTGAAGGAGGGGGGTCTGTTACCGCTCTTCAAGCGGTTTATGTTCCTGCGGATGACATGACGGATCCAGCTGTTGTTGCGATTTTTAGTTATTTGGATGGATCTATTGTTCTTTCGCGTGATCTTGTTCAAAAAGGTATGTATCCCGCCATTGATCCGTTGATGAGCAGCTGCGGAAATCTCGATCCAATGATTATCGGAAGACGCCATTACGATGTTGCGCAAAATATTATTATACATGTTAATAAATATAATGGCTTGAAGCGCATTGTTGCTGTTATTGGTATTGAGGAGTTAAACAAAGAAGACCGGCTTGTTTATAGCCGAGCGCAGAAAATTCTTAACTTTATGACACAGCCGTTTACAGTCAGTGAGGTTTTTACTGGAAAGAAGGGTGAATACGTTTCAATCGAGGATAATGTGGAAGGCTGTGCACGTATTCTAAGTGGAGATTATGATAAAACAAAACCTGAAGATTTTTATATGATAGGAAAGGCGCCAAAAATTTAGACACAGCTATGATTAAAGGATCTGACAAGAATTTATCGGATGCGATCGTTGAGATTGGAATTTTGCCAAAAGCAGAAGTCGATAGTTATTTGAAAGCCATTCAGCCGACAGAAGAGAGTTTGGATGCCTATTTAATTCGAAACGGCATTCTATCCAAACAGCAAATCTTATCATCACTCGAAAAAAAATTCGGCATACAAGTTATTGACTTGCAAAAAGCACAAATTGATCAGGGTGTCATCGAACGAATCCCTGTCAAGCTCGCTTGGTATTATAAGTTTATGCCGATTCGAATTGAAAACAAGGTTTTGACGATCGCTGCATCAATCCCTTTGGACGTAAAAGTACAAGATGAAATTCGTGTGAACCTTGGGTATGAGCCACATGTTTTGCTTGCCTGTGAGCTCGATATTCTAGAGGCGTTAAAGAAATATTATGGGTTAGCTGCGGATATGATTGATCGGATTTTGACAAAGCAACCTGCAAAGAAAAGTGTATTGCAAGGTGCTGACCATTGGGTTGAGGATATTGAGCAGAAATCGTCTGATGCGTCTGTCACGAAACTTGTTAATCAAATTATTCTTGAGGCATACCGAAAAAGAGCAACGGATATTCATATTGAACCTTATCGAGACAAAGTAAGATTTCGATATCGTATTGACGGAGCGCTTGTCGATGCCAACCTTCCGATGGATGTGAAACATTTTATTTTGCCAATTCTTTCGCGTATCAAGATTATGTCTAATTTGAGCATTGTTGAAAAGCGTATTCCGCAAGATGGAAGCGCTGTTGTGAAGACTCAGGATCAAACGCTTGACCTTCGTGTCTCAACGATTCCTACACCGCAAGGCGAGAGCATGGTTATCCGTATTTTGCCAACAAAGGTTATGAATTTTAGATTAGGAGAACTTGGGTTGGATCCAGAAAACGTGACGGTTTTCAGGAAACTTATTTCAAAAGCGCATGGCGTTATTTTTGTTACGGGTCCAACGGGGAGTGGAAAAACAACGACATTGTATGCTTGTTTAAATGAAGTGAATTCAATTCAACGAAAGATTATTACGATTGAAGACCCTGTTGAATATGAGATGGAAAATGTGACACAAATTCAAGTCAATCCAAAAGTAGGCTTGACGTTTTCTGCGGGCCTTCGAAGCGTTTTGCGCCACGATCCCGATATTATTATGGTTGGTGAGGTTCGAGACTTAGAAACGGCTGAGATTGCTATTCGAACGGCTTTGACTGGGCATCTTGTTTTTTCAACGCTGCATACAAATGATGCGGCTAGTGGCATTACACGTTTGGTCGAAATGAATGTTGAGCCATATCTTGTTTCGTCAAGCATCGAAGCTTTTGCTGCACAACGTTTAGTGCGGGTGATTTGCACAAAGTGTAAGGTGGAGATGGAATGCCCAGATGAGCTGCGAAGAGAAATTGCTTCTGATTTAGGGATGCAAGATGTTCAAGAGATAAGAATTTTTAAGGGAAATGGCTGCGACCGTTGCGGTGGTACAGGTTATTATGGTCGAACCGCTATTTATGAAATCTTATTAATGACGGATGCTATTCGTTCCGCTATTTTAGAGAAATCAAGAGCTGATTTTATTAAAAAAATTGCTGTTGAGAACGGTATGCGGACATTGAGGCAAGATGGATGGCAAAAGGTTTTAGAGGGAACAACGACTCCATCTGAAGTTATGAATGTTACGGTGCGTGAGGAGATAAGTGATTTTCAGGAAAAAGAGGAAAGCGTCTTCATTGAGAAGATCTCGACTCATCCGAAAAGAAAAAGCGTTGATGATGAAAAGCGATATGAATTAATTGCAAAAGATGCTCTTGCGGAAAAAAAAGAAATTAATATTAGAACACATCTTCGATTAAATAAAGATTTAGTAGTTGAATATCGTTTGCTTCAGGGTGATTCTGCGTCTGTGAATGCTGGATCAGACAAAGATTGGCAGAAAACACATACAAAGAATATCGGGGCTGGGGGAATCTTAATGAAATCATCTTTTCCTTTGCCCATCGGCTCTGTCATTGAGATGAAGTTAGTTTTAGAGCCGACAGAAAGTCCGGTCGTTGAGTGCTTGTCTCGTGTGTGCCGTGTCGAGAAAGATGGTGATGGTAAAAATTATAATATTGTTATTTATTTTTTAGATATTTCAAGTGCGGATCGTGCTCGCATTTCAAATTATGTTAAGGAAGAAGCTGAATCGTAGTCATTTAAAAAGGATGGCCAATGCATTTTAAATACCAAGGGAAAAATAAGGTTGGCGAGAGTGTTTCTGGAAAAGTTTCTGCGCGCACAAAAGAAGAGGCGATTGAAACCATTAGCCATCAAGGGATTTTGCCTATTTCAATAGAGGAATATTCACCCTTTTCTAAGACTTTTATACGAGAGGCAGACTCTAAGGTTAGCTCAAAGCAAGTGTATATGTTTAGTCGTCAGCTATCAAGTCTTATTAAGTCTGGGGTTTCGATTTTGCGAGCGCTAGAAGTTGTCGGGGAACAAGCAAGCAATCCTCGTTTTGTCGATATTTTGTGTTCTATTCGTCAAGGCATCAAAGAAGGGCGCAATTTCTCCGATTGCCTTTCGGACTATCCTCGCATTTTTTCTTCATTTTATGTCGCTATGGTATCCGTCGGGGAAGAGGGTGGAAATCTAAGAGAAATCTTAGCTGCGCTTGCCACATATCAAAAAAAGCAACAACAGATTAAGTCAAGCGTTCGCACAGCGCTTGCTTATCCAGTGTTTATGGGAATCGTCGGATTGATGACGGTTATTTTTATTTTGACGTTTGTTATGCCTAAAATTACAGTGTTATTTATCAATATTGGTCAAAGCCTTCCTTTGCCGACAAAGATTTTGATGGGAGTTAGTCATGCGATCCGCTCAGGCTGGTTTATATTTATTCCCTTAGGCGCGCTCATTGTTTTTTCTCTTATCCGTTGGATGCAATCGAAAAAAGGAAAATATATTGTTGATGATTTAAAATTGCGAATACCTATTGTGAAGTCTCTTGTTTTGAAAGTTGAGCTTGGTCGATTTTGCCGCACACTCGAACTTCTTTTAGGGAGCGGCGTTTCACTTTTAAGGGCTATCAATGTTGCGGCGCCAACGCTCGGAAACGAATTGATCAGGACTGAAATTTTAAAAAGCTGCGACGGGTTATCCTCGGGCGAGTCGCTAGCGAATAGCTTTGCTCAATGTCGCTATGTAACGCCCATGATGATTAGCCTTGTCAAGATTGGGGAGGAGTCCGGCCTCTTAGAAGAAACCTTACATGACGTTGCTGATACGTATGAGCAGGAGACCGATGAAGCCGTCCAAACGTTTACCACTGTTTTGGAGCCTGTCATGATTCTTTTGGTTGGGGCAATCGTCGGAATGGTTATCATTGCCATGTTGCTACCGATATTTCAAATGGACTTGATAGCGAGTTAGGTCGATTAAATTTCAATGAAATTTCTAAGAGTTCTACTTCTTTTTTGTCTTTTGGGGTTTTGTTTAATCGGTTTTGTTTTTAGTCAGGAATCCAACTGGCAAAATTTTAAAGGAAAACATTTTATTGTTCTTTATCAGAGTAGCGCTGACAAGTCTGAAGCCAAGAAAATTTTGAGATCGGCAGAAAAATATTATGGATCCATTGGCCGTAAGATTGGATATACTCGGTATTCTAATTTTTGGACATGGGATGATCGCGTTAAAATTATTTTGTTTCCGACTAAAGAACTCTTTTTAGATCAGACAGGACAACCCGAATGGTCTCGCGGTGGAGCCTTAGATATTGGTTTTTCAGGACAAAAAGTTATTGTTAGCTATGCAGGCCAATCGCAGTTTTTAAGAGAGGTCTTGCCTCATGAAATTAGCCATTTAGTGCTGTCTGATTTTATTGGACTTGATCACAAGATTCCCATTTGGTTTAGCGAGGGGGTTGCGCAGCTAGGCGAGGAGGGAAAGGCTAAAAAAGCAGAGCTTGTTATGCGCATGATGATTCGACTCGACCGGTATTATCCGCTTAGATCTTTAGCTCGCATTGATATTCGAAAAGAAAAGAATGAGGAATACGTTGAATTATTTTATGCCGAAAGCGTGTCGGTTGTTGATTTCTTAATTAAGAAATTTGGGTCAGACGCGTTTGGGCGATTGTGCCGAAAGATGAGTGATGGATTAAGCTTTGAAGCTGCGATGAAATTTGTTTACCAGGGCATGTTGTCATCTTATTCTGAGTTAGAAAAGAAGTGGATTCAATATTTAAATCATTAATGCGGAGGAAACATGAATATTCTATTTAAAAAACGAAATCAAGGATTTACATTGGTTGAAATCTTGCTTGTTGTTGTTATCATTGGTGCTTTGTCAGCGATGATTATCCCTCGCCTTACGGGACGCTCTGAGCAGGCAAAAGTTGTAGCAGCAAAAGCCGATATCAATTCGCACATTGCAACAGCTTTAAAGCTTTATGAGCTGGATAATGGATTTTTTCCAACAACAGATCAAGGCTTAGATGCTTTGTTGAAGAAGCCAGTAGCAAGTCCAGCGCCTCTAAATTGGAATGGGCCTTACATCGAGAGAAAGCCTTTAGACCCTTGGGGTAATGTTTATCGGTATGCGTCTCCAGGTCGCCATCGTCCAGACTACGATCTTTATTCTGACGGAAAAGACACCTCTTCTCAAGAAGACGACATTACAAATTGGGAGTAGAGTTAGTTGATAAAAATATTTCAAAAGAAAAAAGGTTTCTCATTTATAGAGGTTATGGCAACTGCTTGTGTTTTAGCTTTTGGACTTGTTGCCATATATCAGGCATTCTTTACATCTCTTAATTATCTAAATCATATGACCTACCGGTTGCACGCGATGGTGCTTTTGGATAATAAGATCGAGATGATTCAAAAACAACTTGAGTTAAAAGATCAGATTAATGTAGGGCATGTCAACGATCTCTATTCGGCTCGAATTAATAATCGCGATATTGACTATGAATACGAGATGTCTATTGAAGATATCGAGAATATCGACGGTGTTTATCAGCTAAGCCTGGCTGTCAAATGGGTCGAGAGTGCCAGAGAGATAAGAATTTCTAAAACGGTTTATATTTTTAAGCTTGGCAAAACAGAAGAGACTTAATCTGATATGATAAAATTTTTTCGACATCATGATATGAATAAAAAAGCAATGACGATGGTTGAAGTTTTGCTCGTGGTTGCTCTTTTCTCAACATTAAGCATTGCAGTCTTTCAAACATTTTCCAACGGATTGAAAATCTGGGATTACGGGACAGCATCGTTTAAAGAGGAGGATGTTTCACTCTTTTTAGATAAAATAAGCAATGACTTGCGAAATTCGGTGTTGTTTTCAACAATACCATTTAGAGGAGATTCAAAAGGTATCGAGTGGGCAAGTCTCGTTATGCTTAATGCTGATCCAAAGAGTTCCGAGCAGAGACCGCATACTCGACAGATTGGAAAAGTAATGTATTTCTTTGATAAAAGCAAAGGAAAGATTTTTAGAGTCCAGGCAAATTATGGACAGACCTTAAAAGGTAAATATCAGACCCCGCGCGTGTTAGTCAGCAACGTTGAAGCCTTGATGTTTAGATATTTCTATCGGCAAGGAAAAGAGCTTTTGGTTGTTTCAAGCGCAAAAAATATTCTTCCGGCTATGATTGAAGTTAGCGTCCGATATCGAACGGATAATGATATTAGAAAAATGGTTAAACGGATTGATGTTCCGGTGGGGTTATAGTGAAGCATAATCGAATGAGTAATAATTCAGGAATGATTTTAGTTTTAGCGCTCTGGGCGATGGGGCTGTTAAGTGTTTTTGCTATTTATCTTGGAATTCATGCGCGACAACGTATGATTTTGCTGTCTCGATTAGAAACTCGTGACAATCTTCATTTATCTGCAAAATCTGGAATCGGAAAAGCGATTTCTTTTATTAACACGAAGAATAATGATCGATCGGCCTGGGATTCGTTAGATTTTAAAGTCGCCTTGATGAATAATCCTGAAATTTTTTCTGATATTGATCTTGGAAATTTTAGATGTGAGATTTCATATGATTTTTTTGATAAAAGTTTCCATGAAATTAAAAAACGTTATGGTATGATAGATGAAGAATCTAAGATTAATATTAATATCGTAGGAAGAAACGAAATATCAAGATTGCTTCAGGTTGTGATCGGGCTGAATGATGAAGAGGCAGAAGGCTTGGCGCTTTCAATCATTGATTGGCGAGAAGAAGGGGAAAGTGTTTTAGAGGGATTTTTTAGCGACAATTATTATAATAATTTAAGAGATCCGTATCCACCTAAAGATGATGATTTTGAGAGCATTGATGAGCTTCTTTTTGTTGAGGGTATCAATCAAGATATTTTAGATCGTTTGCGTTGCTTTGTGACAATTTATGGCGACGGACGCGTTAATGTTAATACGGCTTCATGGCATGCTTTGGTTGCTTTAGGATTTGATGAGGACGTTGTTGACAAAATTGTGAGCATTCGCAACGGTGTTGATGAAAAGCCAGCAACAGGTGACGACTATTTTTTTCATAGCGTTAAAGATTTTACCTCCAAGATAGAGTCTTCAGGATCTTTGAGCGAGCATGAGATTTATCGGGCTCAGCAAATTGTTCTTGCGGATAAGATTGTGATATCGGGATTTTTTTATCAAATTTTAGCCGTTGCGGAAAAAAAGAGATCAGAAAATAGAAAGAATATCAACTGTGTCTATAATTCTTTGGATCGGATTATAGAATATTGGAATGAAATTTAATGGACTTAATTTAATATATGGGACAAAGAGACAGAGAATACATAAGCTGCTTGTTGACGGAAGAGATCTTAAAGGTTGCCCAGCTAAAGATTTCCGCTTCTGCTTCGAAGGTTGAGAATTTATCACTGAGCGATATTAAAGGGAAATCTGATGAGGAGATAAAAAGTGAACTCGAAAGGATCTTGTCTGGATTCAAGTTATCGAAATCAAAGGCTAGGGCTGTTTGCGTCGTTCCTCCAAGCATGACGATCACAAAGAATATTGAAATTCCCTCTTTAGAGCCTAAAGAGATTGAGTCCATTATTGATTTGCAGGCAGGCCGCCATACGCCATATTCTCGAGAAGAGATTGTTATTGGGTATATTAATTTTGGTGTTTATCAAAAGAATTATAGCAAAATTCTTCTCGTCATTGTGAATCGACAAGTCATTATGCGCCAAATCAATATTTTGGAATCTGTTGGCGTTAAGGTTGAAAAAATATTCTTCGCCCCTGAAGTTAAATCTGGATTTTATGCTAAAACTTTGGGCGTTTTTGACGATCAGCTGCCGGTTGGCATTATTGATGTTAATAGTACGTTTACAGATTTTACAATTATGCTTCGAGGCATTGCGATTGCTTGTCGCAGTATCCCTGTTGGGGCGAAAGATATTATTGATGAAGGGGAAGAGGCAAAGAAACGTTTTGTTGAGGAGTTAAAGCAATCTGTGGAGTCGTATCAGAGTGAAGATATTGAGAAAATTCCGCAGAAATATGTTTTAGCTAAAAAAAGAGAAATGACGGATGGAATAAAGGATCTTGCAGCGGCTACCTTGGGAGCTAGTTTTGAAATATTATCTTATGACGACAGCCTTGTTTTTTCAGATAAGGCAAAGAAGGTGTTTGATGAAAATAATGCAGAATCATTTTTGGATGTTTTATCGCCTTCGCTTGCGTATGATGGAAGACAAATTGATTTGTTGCCGGAAGAAATTAAAACACAAAGAATTATTGAAAAGCAAGGTCAAGAGGGGATTAAGTTTGGAGCGCTTGCGATCATTCTTTTAGTTTTAAGTGGTGCTATTTTTATTAGTAAAATTTATTTTAAGAGTTCGCTGCTTGAGAAAATTCAAACGCAATACAACGAAACAGAAAGAGCAGCAGGAAGCTTAGAGAAAATTTCAACAAAGACACGCATTATCAAGGGTTACTTAGAAAGTCGCCTTGTTCCTTTGGATGTTGTTGAGGAGTTGTATCGAATCATTCCAGACGATATTTATCTAAAAAGTTTTGTGTTAGATGAAAACGGAAAGATTTCAATTGATGGCACGTCTGACTCTATGTCTCAGGTTTTTGCTCTCGTCGGAACTTTAGAGGATTCAGGGATTTTTAAAGGGGTCAAAACTAAATCAACAACGGCAAAAAAAGAACGCGGGAAAGATGTGGCATCATTTGAAATTGTTTTTATGCTGGAAAGCGCGGAAGACGGCGATGAAGAAGAGCTTGAAGAAGAGCAGATTGCAGAAGCACCTGCAGAAACGACGGAATAGGAATAAAACGTGATTAATGATTTCTTTACAAAGTTGTCAGACCAAGAAAAAAAGATTTTTTATGTTGCCATTGCTGTTGTTCTTTTGATGGCGCTTGACCGTGTTTTTTTAGGACCTGTTTTGTCTCGAATGAAATCTCTTGATGTTGAGATTGCACAGCAAAAGAATGTTATCCAAAGAGATTTAAGGTTTCTTTCATATAAAGATCGCATTATGAAAGAAAATGAAACTTTAAAATCTTATTATGAAACCAAGTCAAAAACTGTTGACGAAATCATTGCCGTTTTTTTAAAAAATCTTGAAGGGATGGCCACGCAATCACAAGTTAATCTGATCAAAGTCTCACCGACGGATTCTAAGATAAAAAAAGGATATATTGAGTATTATGCGAGCTTAGAATGCGAAGGTTTTTTAGAAAATCTCGCGACTTTTATGCACGCTATTGACACGTCGAATGACTTGCTTAAAATTATTAAAGTGAATATGGGTTTGAAGAGGGCTAGTGGTGAAGAAATTTTGTGCAACATGGTTGTTGCCAAGATTATTATTGATAGTGATCAGCAATTTGACGTTGAGGAAGAAAGGCGAAGGCAGGAATCTCAAGGAGGCTCAGGGTCTTCTCCAGACTCAGGACAATCAAACCAGAATTCGTTAAGAACGGATTCTGGTGATACTCAAGTGGATGCATCGGGTTCGTCGTCTTTCTTTAAAAAAGGGGAAGATGTCTCGGATCGCTTTCTTATGAAAGGGTTTAAAGCTAATGAAGGAGAGGAAGCTCCCGAAGTAGATCCAAATGAGTATGAGCCTATCAAGGAGAGTATTTTCGCAAATATTCTAACTCGAGCCGAACAAGGAGTAGATCAAAAATGAAAAAAATAATTTTCGTTTTGTTTTGCATCTTTTTATTAACCAATGTTTTAGAATCATATTCTGCCGAACAGTATGAACTTCTTTTTGATCAGGCTAATCGTCTTGCTCAAGCCGAAAAGAATGAAGAAGCCATTAAGCTTTACGAGAAGGTTATTGAGTTAAATCCAAATTTTGCACCTGCTTACAATAACCTTGGAATGATATATCAATTTTCCGGGCTGGACATTGCCGAGGTTGTTTGGTATTTTAAAACGGCAATTGATGCTGATCCGAAATTTGATCAAGCTTACGTTAATCTAGGGAAGGCTTATTACAATATGGGACATTTTGATTTGGCCGAGCGTTATACGTCCAAGGCCTTAGAGGTTAATCCAAGATCAGATGCCGCAAGATTATCTCTCGGATGGATTTGTCTCTTGGGTAAATCACGCCCGGATGAGGCTTTGACTTACTTTAAAGACGTGTCTGCTCATACACAACATCCATCTGTTTTTTTTGGACTTGGCATGGCATATTTTATGAGTGGAGATGGTGCCCGCGCTTTAGAGTATATTACAATATTGCGTGAAATGGGTGAAGATGATCTTGCAACGCAACTTGAAACAATTATTCGTGGCAATGAATATCAGCGATCACAACAGGATCAGCCATTGCTTAGAGAGTCGGAAAACAAGGTTGACCCTTTTGTTGCTTCGGCGCCTGTGCGCACAACGGTTGGTTCTCCTAGTCTAGAAAGAATAACTGTTACAGGAACGATTCCAGTTCGCCTGAAAGGGAAATTGAATAATTAAGGGGTAGAGATATACATAGAATAAATAATTTTAGAGAAAGAAGGATTAGATGGCAGAACGTATGGTGTTGATGAACAAAAGTGTTAATTTGCTTAGATTAGGATTTTTTCAGTATCAATTGAAGCCGAAGGAAAAATTTTTAGATGCAAACCAATCCTTTGTCCGTATTTCAGGATGCACTTCGCTTCAATTGTTGAAACGAAAAACCTTGTCGCAAATTATTACAAACGCAAAAGACTATAGCGAATTTATTAAGGTTTTAAATAAAAAGAAGCAAGTAAAAGATTTTAAGACAACGATTTTAGGGAAAACAAAAAAACCAATTTGGGTCTTAATTTCAGCGCGTCTTGTTCAAGAAAAGAGGAATAGCCGCTATCTTGATGGCGTTGTTCAAGATATTTCGCTTGTGAAAAGCGAAAGCGATCGATTATTGCATGAAATGGATTTTTTGCAGTCGTTTCTTGATCATATGCCAGACGCTATTTATTTTAAGGATGTCAAGAGTCGCGCAACAAAGGTCAATAAGTTTTATGCTCAAGGGTTTAAGATGAAGCCTGAGGAAATCGTTGGAAAAACGGATTATGATTTTTTTCCTAAGGATCAGGCGCAAAAAATGATTGAAGATGATCAGCGTGTCATCAAAACTGGTATTCCTATTATTGGAAAGATTGAGCGCACGCTTCTTCCTAATGGAACCTGGAATCAAGTCATCACAACGAAGGTTCCTATTTATGACCGCAAGGGAAAAACCATTGGAACAATGGGTGTTACGCGCGATATGACCGAACATGCAAACCTTGAGAAGGATCGTTTTGCTATGCTCATGAATGCGTTAACCGTCTTGAATAAGGCGTTTGAGATGAGAGATCCTTATACTTTTTCTCATGCACGCAATGTTGGACGCATTGCGTCTGTCATCGGAGAGAAGCTTGGCTTTAGTGAGAATAGGCTGATGGGCTTACGGCTAGCCGCAGATTTGCATGACCTTGGAAAACTTAGCGTGCCACTTGATATTCTAACAAAACCTGGAAAGCTTTCAGGGCTTGAGTACGGTCTTATTCAAGAACATGTTGAAAAATGTCATGATTTGATTAAAGAAATGAAATTCCCGTTTGCCTTATCAGAAATTGTTTATCAGCATCATGAACGGCTAGACGGGTCTGGTTACCCAAAGGGTTTAAAAGGGAGCAAGATTCTGTTTGAGGCGAGAATTTTGGCAGTCAGCGATGTTTTGGAATCTATGACAAGTCATAGGCCTTATCGAGCAGCCCTAGGCATTAAAAAGGCGATGCAGGAGCTTAAGAGTGGTGCTGGAAAGAAATATGATTCAAAGATTGTTAATACTGTCGAAGAAATTATAAAGAAAAATAAAGGCCAGGCTTTTTGGTCAGATGAAAAATAGAGTTTTATTTTTGGAGAGATGCGAGAGTGGTTGAATCGGCCGGTCTCGAAAATCGGTAGGTCCATTGGGCCTCCTGGGTTCAAATCCCAGTCTCTCCGCTGATTGCACAAATAGGAGAAAGAATGAGCCAAGCTATTTTATTGATTTCATGCGCTGATCAAAAAGGGATTACAGCCGCTGTGACGAATTTTGTTTATCAGAATAACGGGAACATTGTTAGCGCGGATCAGCATATCGATGAACAAGCAAATACGTTTTTTATGCGGATTGAATGGTCTTTAGATGATTTTAAGGTTAAGCCTAACGGCATAGAGCAGGCGTTTCGCAGTTTGGCAGATCAATTTAAGATGGATTGGTCACTGCATTTTTCTGATGCGCCGAAGAAGGTGGCAATTTTTGCATCAAAACATTTGCACTGCTTGTATGACTTGTTGTTGCGATATCGAGAAGGGCAATTGCCTTGTGAGATTCCATTGATTGTTAGCAATCACCGAGAGGCAAAAAAAGTTGCCGATACGTTTGGTATTGCTTTTGCCGAATTTTCGATCTTAGAAGAAAATAAAAGAGAACAAGAACAAAAGCAAATCGATTTGTTGAGCAAGCATGGTATAGATGTCGTTGTGCTGGCGCGATATCATCAGATTTTAACATCTAATTTTATTAATGAGTTTAAAAATAAGATCATCAATATTCACCATTCTTTTTTACCGGCTTTTGTGGGAGGAAGCCCATATGCGCAAGCGTATAAGAAAGGTGTAAAAATTATTGGCGCCACAAGCCATTATGTTATTGAGGAGTTAGATGCAGGTCCGATTATTGAGCAAGATACAGTGCGAGTGACACATCGAGATTCTTTGGATGACTTAGTTCGAAAAGGACAAGATTTAGAAAAGATTGTTTTAAGTCGCGCTGTTCGTTGGCATTTGCAGCATAAGATTTTATGCTATAACAACAAGACGGTTGTGTTTGATTAAATTATTCGATAGATTGATTCGGTTTTACGTTTTTTAAATTGTGATTGTATTTCATTGATATTTGCTATAGAGTTTGCTATACTTATTTTAATAAAGATAAATTAAGGAGGAGTCAATGTTTGAAGCTGGAGAATTGTACCAGGCTGTTGAGTTAATTTTTTATTTTCTTGTTTCTTTGGGATTCTTCGTCGGCATAGTTCTTATGGTTTCTCCCGAAGCTTTTGATGTTTTAAATAAAGCTTTAAGTAAAGAATATGGCATTAAAACACGCCTTATTCCTCGAGTTGAGCTTAAGGCGATTCATATTCTCGATAAGATCATTACCAAAAATCGCACGCATGGCATGATTATTGGTTTTATCATTGCAAGCGTATCTTTTGTTTTGCTTTTAGCGTATCGATAGTTTTGATGGAAAAGTTTTAGAAGAGAAGTTTTAAGGTGTAGACTGTTTTTTGGCGTCTACGCCTTTATTTTTGTTAAGCTTTGAAGAGGAGAGGTGGCTGAGTGGTTGAAAGCGCACGCTTGGAAAGCGTGTGGTCGCTGTAAAGTGGCTCGAGAGTTCGAATCTCTCCCTCTCCGTATTTTTTAAGGACAATATGGATATTCAGAAGAATTGGGACAATGCATTAAGGAATACAAAGGTCGTCCGCCCTCGCATTAAAAGCCTTTTGACATTTTCGGATACAAAAATTCCGTATGTTCTTTTGTCAAAGTCATCTGTTAATCTTGGCGATACTGTTGTGCGCAAGGGGGATGTGGTGATTGGTAAGCCTTCCATTATTTTGCCTCCCAACATCCCACAGCTAAGCGGTTTTGATTTTGAAGATAGGACGAATTTTGAAGAAAACATGTTAACAAGTTTTTTGATGGTGCGCGGTGTTACCATACCTTCCTTTAAATATAACAATGAGACGTATTCGGTTGATGTTCGCGAGGAAGGTCTTGACGAGGCTATTTCCTATTATAAGGAAAAATTTCAGCGAAAAGAGGATGTGCAGACCGGCCTGTTAGTTGCACCGGAGGAGTTTTGGCAGTTTTCGCTTTTGATTTATTTGTGTATGCAGGCGGCTAAAAATACTGAAATGGATATCCGAAATCTTTTAGAAAAGTACCAAGGCGAAAACGACTAGCTTCTCAAGGGGCGCGAGATTTGTTGATTTAGATAATGAACAAAATCATAGGATTGCAAATTATCTTGTGATAAGATATTACCAACTTTGAACTTAAAAATTAAAGGTGGCATTTATGGATAGGGTAAAATGTATTAATTTTGAAAATCTTTTGGTGGATTTGCTTTGGGGAAAGATTACTTTGCTTCAGCCCATGGATGAAAAAGAGCGTTTGACAAATCTCGCTTTTGATGAAATCAAAGAGGGCTCTCAAAAGGAACGCTTTAAGGATATTTTTGTTGAGCTTGATCCGCCAGATAAGCGAAAAGAGTTTATATTTACTTTTTTGTCGTACGGTATTATTGAAGATTTTTTGTGCGATCCTGGCGTAGAAGACATTGTTATTAATTCAACGAATACAATTTTCTTGCATCATTCCGAAAAAGGATTTATTTCGACAAATAAGCGTTTTCTTGATTTGATGGAAGTTGATTTGTTTGTTCGAAAACTGGTTCTTTTTTCAGGACGCCTTGAGAACAAGAAAATTCTTAATTGTGAGCTTGCGAACCTTGAGGGGAGAGTTAATGTTGCGATGTCGCCATTTGGCCCGCAAATTACGGTGACAAAGACGAAAGTTGATCCTTTGAGTGTCATTGATTTAATCGAGCGAGGAAGCATGACGTATCATCTTGCGGCGCAACTTTGGCTTTACATTGAAGGGATTTCGATTAAACCTGCAAACATTATTTTAGCCGGAGGTCCTGGAACCGGAAAGACAACGCTTTTAAATGCGCTTTTTAGTTTTATTCCAAGAAGAGAACGCGTGATTGTTATTGAGGACACACTTGAGCTAAATACTTTTCATGAGGACAGCTGTTCTCGACTTGAGAGTGATGAAGAGATTACTCTTTCGGATTTAGTAAAAAATACGCTTCGAATGCGCCCAGAGCGCATTATCGTTGGTGAGGTTCGGGGATCCGAGGCAGCAGATCTTGTAACCGCTATGAATGTCGGAAAGTATTGCATGGGAACAATCCATGCCTTAACTGCACGTGAGGCGATTTTGCGTCTCCAAAACGCGCCGATGGATGTGCCTGAAATTCTTGTTAATCTTATCGATGTTTTTATTGTCCTTAAGCGTTTTCATGTTAAAGATAAACTCTATCGCGTTGTTGATGAAGTGAGCGAAACAGGGGGGATGGAGCAAAAGACAGTGCTCCTATCAACAATTTTTAAATATGATTACGAAAGGCAACAGATTGAATCCATTTCTCCGAGTACGATTTTTCGAGATAAATTGGCTAAGTCTAGCGGTTTTTCTTCAAAGGAAATTATGGATGAAGTTTATATTCGCGCTGTTGTTTTGAAGACATTGGCTGATAAAGGGGTTCGTTCGATTAATGAGATCACAATGTTTTGTCATGCGTACAGCGAAGATTCTCAAAAAGCTTTGGTAAGCCTCGGGCTTAATCGGGAAAAAATTCTAAAGTAAATTCAACATAATCAGTGCGTGCGCGCATTTCTTCTGTAAAAATATTAAGGAAATTGCGCCTGTGGCTCAATTGGATAGAGCACTAGTCTACGGAACTAGGGGTTAGAAGTTCGAATCTTCTCAGGCGCGTTTTTATCTATCCGCTTATGATCTTAGAATCAAAAATAATAAATCAAGCGTTGCCAACCGAACAAGATAGAGCTTTTATGGCAGAGGCTTTAAAGCAAGCAAAAATTGCTTTTGAGCAAGATGAAGTTCCTGTCGGAGCTGTTATTGCTCATGAAGGAAACATTGTCGCAAAGGCGTATAATCAGATCGAAATGCTCAAAGACCCAACAGCGCATGCCGAAATGATTGCTGTTACTCAGGCAGCAAATACATTGTCATCGAAGTGGTTGAACGAGTGTGTGATGTATGTTACAATCGAGCCTTGTAGCATGTGTGCAGGGGCTCTTGTTTTGGCTCGGATTAAAAAATTATTTTTTGGAGCAACAGATCCGAAGATGGGGGCCTGTGGAACATGTTTTAATATTGTCCAAAGCTCAAAGCTAAATCATCAGATTTCTGTTGCGCATGGCATCTTAGCTGAAGAGTGTAGCCAGCTGATGAGTGATTTTTTTAAGAAGAAACGCAAGTAGACAAGGTGCACGGCCACCATCTGCTATTTGAAAAGATTTTAGTTTAAGGAGAGGTGCCAGGCAAAAACTTCCTCAGAAGTTTTAGATTTCTTTAGAGGAGTTTGCACGGCCACCATCTGCTATTTGAAAAGATTTTAGTTTAAGGAGAGGTGCCAGTCAAAAACTTCCTCAGAAGTTTTAGATTTCTTTAGAGGAGTTTGCACGGCCACCATCTGCTATTTGAAAAGATTTTAGTTTAAGGAGAGGTGCCAGAGTGGTTGAATGGAGCTGACTGCTAATCAGTTGACCTGTTTAGGCGGGTCCTCGGGTTCGAATCCCGGCCTCTCCGCGTTTAAAGCCCTAAGGTTTTCTTGGGGCTTTTTATTTGTATAGAAATTGACTTGAAATTTTTCTTGATATCTTCATCGGACAGTATAAGATAAGAATATGAATGATAAAAGACGATGCCATCGATTAAGAATAGAGCTACCTGTTAATTTTAAGATTTCTGAATCAACAGGAAAGACCGCTTTGGCAACTGCGCTAGACGTAAGTGGTCTAGGATTGCGCATTTCAACAAAGGAAAAGCTTAACGTAGAAGATATTTTTCCTTTGCAGATTAAAACGCCTGATAACAAGAAAATTAAGGTTGAAGTTAAAGTTATGTGGGTCGAAGAGCTTAATGTGCATGGTTCTAAAGAGTATTTGGCCGGTGTTCAGATTATGGATGACATGTTTTTTGATGAAGCCGCCTTTGTTAAATTTTTTGCCAATCAAATCCTCGATTATTTTAAGAGAAAAGCTTAAAAGTTTATTCGTTGCAAGAATTCCCATCTTTAAGTTTTAAAAAAATGTCTGATTTTTAAAAAATTGTATATTTTTTAAAAAAGGAGTATAATCAAATTAATCGCCACGGGGAAGAAAAGCCTCTTTTGTCAATGAAAGGAGGGCTTCTTGGGATTAAAAAAAAGATTTTCTATTCAAATCAACACCCCTTTTGGCGCAAGCCTGCCTAAGTCGTTAAATAATTTTTTAAAAGAGAATGTTGTAGATCCTAGAGTTGCGCAACGATTCAATGATGCAGAAAAGATAAGAGTTTCAGGCCAATGTCGTGGCTGGGAAGCTTTCTTTGATCGAAATGGAAGCGTTGTTTATATCAGCCAGGGATTACATCAAATGTGTGGGTGTGATCTGAAGTTTTCTAAGTCGGGAACAATTTGCTTTAAGAAGTTATTTTATAAGCATGATATTGAGAAAATCGAAAAATATTTTGAAAGAGCAAAGAGCGGGAAAGGTTTTTCTGATGTTGTTCTCCGTATTCTCGACAAGCAAGAATCGATTAAATATATTTCCTTGTCCAGCCGTCCAGTTAAGAATGATTCTGGAAAGTTTGTTGGATTCCGTCTTTCTGCAAAAGATATCACCTCTCAAAAAAGAGCAGAGGACAAGCACCATTTTCTAAATTCCCTAACCCAACAAGTCTCAGACGCAATCATTGTCACGGATGATAAGTTTAAGATTATTTTTGTTAACAAAGCAACAGAAAATCTTTACGGGTATACAAAAGAAGAACTCATCGGGAAAGATCCAGTATTTTTAAATTCTGAATTTTTGGCGGCTGATATCGAAGAAGATATTTTAAAAACAGTTTCATCAGGAAAAGCTTGGGAAGGAAAGCATTCGAACCGAAAAAAAGATGGATCTATTTTTATTTGTGAATTTAAAATTTCTCCCATTAAGAATTTTAAAGGAGAGGTTTATTCTTACTGCAGCATTCAAAGAGATGTCACCGCGAGAGAGGAAGTTCGCAAGGCCATGGAGATGCAACGAGACCTGGGAACATATTTAAGCTCAGTTCATAATTTAAAAGATGCACTCGACTATGTTTTAGACACTGCGCTTCGAATTGAAAAAATGGATTGCGGTGGGGTTTATCTTGTTGATCAAAAGACAAAGGCGCTGGACTTGATTGTCCACAGAGGTCTTAAGAGTAGTTTTGTCAAAAAGATTTCTCACATCCCTGCTGGATCGCCAAGAGCGAATTTGGCTGAAAAAAGAAAATCAGTTTACGGAAATTATTCAAAGATTATCAAAGATACTGATTTATCAAGAAGAAAAGAGAATATAAAAGGGATCGCTATTGTTCCTGTTTTGTATGAGAAAAAAGTTATTGCGCTATTAAATCTAGCTTCACATACGGAAGACCAAATCCCAGCGCGATCTCGAGATGCCATTGAGGCCATAGCTTCGAGAATTGGGGGCGTTATTGCCCGGCTAAGAATAGAGGCCGAGTTTCAACGAAATGCTTATCATGACAGTCTTACAAATATTCCAAACAGAAGACTTTTTATTAAGAACTTAACGCAAGCAATCAGGCGAGCAAAAAGGAATCATAAATATCGATTTGCGGTTTTGTTTTTAGACTTAGACCGTTTTAAAGATATTAATGATGGCATGGGACATTTAACGGGTGATCGCGTTATTCTAGAGGTTAGCCGAAAGCTCCAGAAGTGTATCAGAGGAAACGATACGCTTTCACGTTTCGGAGGGGACGAATTTACAGTTCTTTTAGACGATATTGGTGGAATCGACGATGCGATTGATGCTGCAAACCGAATACAAATTGTGCTTTCGCAGCCATTAGTTTTAGATGATAGAGAATTCTTTATAACGGGAAGCATTGGGGTTTTAATGTATTCGTTAAAATATCATTCGCCTGAAGACATGTTGCGCGACGCGGATACGGCTATGTTTAAGGCAAAGCTTTCCGGTAGGGCTCGGTTTGCGATATTTGACGAGAATATGCACACATCTGCGGTTCGGCATATACAGCTGGAAAATGATTTGCGAAAGGCTGTGGAGCGTAAAGAATTTAAGATCGAGTATCAACCCATCGTTTCGTTAAAAACGGGCGAAATTGAAACCGTTGAGGCATTGTTGCGGTGGAATCATCCAGAAAAGGGAATGATTTCTCCGATAGAGTTTATTCCGATGGCAGAAGAAACAGGCTTGATCATTCCTATTACAGAATGGCTTTTTGATAAGGTTGCTCAGCAGGCGAGGGCTTGGCTTGATCAGGGATTTAAGGTGCGCTTTGCAGTTAATCTGTCAGCGCTTCATTTAAGTCAGACAGGACTTCCAGATATGATTGAAAAAAGTTTGAATACGTACCAGATAAGTCCAGATTCTGTTGAGCTAGAGATAACAGCGACCGCGGCTATGAAAGAGTTTGATTTGGCGATGACTACGTTGCATCGGCTGAAGTCAATTGGAAGTCATGTTTCGATCGATGATTTTGGAGTTGGTTATTCACCGTTAGTTTATTTGAAACGTTTTCCTATTACTAAGATAAAGATAGATATGTCTTTTATTAAAGATATTCCTAAAGATATAAATGTTATGAGTATTGTTGAGGCGATCATCGGAATGGCTCATATTCTAAAGATTGCAGTTGTTGCAGAAGGGGTGGAGACGTCGGAACAGCTGAGATTTCTAAAAGATCAGAAATGTGATCAAATTCAAGGTTTTTTATTTAGCCGGCCAGTTCCTCCATCCAAAATTACTGAATTTTTTAAAGAAAATAGGAAATTAATCTGTATCTCTTAGAGTATAATGAGGTTACAGAAGATAGTTTTTTGATAGCGTTTCCTTGAAAATAACATTTTTCGTGCTATACTTGAATTGGTTAAAAGAAGAAAACGCTCTTTAAGAAGATAGAAATCGTAAACTACTCGAAAGGGTAGGACACAAAGCCGTGAACCCGACTTTGCTTTAAGCAAAAGGGTTGTCTGGTTGCCGTAATTGCGCATGCTTTTAGCGTAGTTCGTAAGCAAGGTTATATGACCCTTTGAATGTCCTTTCGAAGGGTCTTTTTTTGTTTAAATGGCTGGAGGAAGAAAATGAATCAAAAATATTTAATTCTTATTATCGCGCTTCAAGTTTTCGCAATGCCGATGATAGCGAAAGCTGAAACAGCCATGAAACCATTTGAAAAAAATCGTTATTTAATCCGAGAGGATTCTGAAATGAGTAATTACGCAAATAAGGTGGACCAAGAATTAGTCAGCTGGATTAAGGGCAATGTTAGCTTAGAGACAGGGCTTCCATTGAGTTTTCATATTCCTTTGGAAGAAAAGGAAGGAGTTTATGGACGTATGGGTGGACAGAATTCGGCTAAAGGAATTATCGAGCGCACCATCGTAGAAGAAGGCCTTGTTGTTTACGATGGCGCTGTTCGACAAATTGTTTTATCCATGTTGGGCGGAGAAGAAAATTTAGAAGAAGCTTTTCGTCCTATTGAAGTTTATTGGAATGGAGAGTTGAATGATCTTTCAAATCTTCGCGCCGGATTCCCGATCAATAATTTCGTTTATGATGTCAACAATCCAGAAGCGGTTTCATCGGATTTATCTCAAAAAGGAAAAAGAGGATTTGTCTTTAGAATTATTAACGCCAACGGTCGATATACAAACGCAGATCCTTATGATGGAAAAAAAGAGCTTGAAGGATTTCCAACATGGCCAGCCATCCATTGGGAAGACTGGAAGCCTATTGCTGGCGAAAATGCCTGGATCGCAATGTCGGCGCTGCATCTTTATCATAAAAAATATTTTAATCCTCAAGAGCAAGAATACAGCCACCCACAGGAATCTGTTGAGCTATCATTGGCTAAAGAATTGGCCCGTGCTGCGATATTATTGCAAGCAGAAAACGGCGGCATTCGTATGGCCCCTATTGGAACATTCAGGGAAGGACATCAAGACGGAAAAGGTTGGTACAATTTGATTTCAACAGAAAATAATTTATCTTGGTATGCTGCATTTAGAATGCTTTATCAAATTACAAATGATTCTAAATACAGGGATGCCTTAGATAAAATGGATAACTATTTTCAATTGGCATGGAATGAAGAGGATCAATATTTTTATCAAGGCATGTCCTTTAGAAAAGAAAGCTGGAATCTTGAGAAAAAGCATTTTGCTACGGATGTTCAGACTTGGGGCATCTTGGTTTTAGGATGTGAAAAGATTGATTCTTGGTTTGGCGAGGGCGCTTCTTATCGTGCTTGGCAATCTGCCAAAGAGCTTGCTGGATCAGTAGACAAAAACAACAGATTGTTGGGTGTAGGATTTACAACAGAAAATGATCGTGTATCGGTCGAATGGACAGCAGGCGCTATTTTTGCTGCACGCACAGTTTCGGGATATTACGAAGAGATAGATCCTCAATGGTCGACACAGTCTTTTGTGGATGCCCAAGAAATGCGCGAAGGCGTTGAATTTTTAAGAAAAGAACTTGCTGAAAACAAGGGAGCCTATTCTTATTCATCCAGAAGAGGATGGATTCCTTTTGGTTGGTTTTCACACGAACCAAGTGTTTTGAGTTTAGCCTCAACCGCTTGGATGGTTCTTTTAGATGCCAACTTTAATCCATTTGATTTACCTGGCGTTAATCAAGCAGAAACAAAATTGGAGTTTGCTAGCTTGAAATAACGAATTAATTTAATTTCAATTTTATGTTTAATGTTATAATAAAGGAAATTTAGAATGAAATTTATTGGTTTTTTGATTGTTGTGTGCGTTTTAGTTTTTGCTCTGATTGGCAATTCCTTTTCAGCCGTTATTGAGCTTAAATCTGGACGCGTTGTTTCAGGGGCGATTCTTAATCAGACAGATAAGTCTGTTAAAGTTCTTTTAAAATCTGGAAATAAAGTCACGTATTACGTTGATGAGATAAGGCGCATTCGGACAGCTGGTGAGGCGGCTCAGACAGAATCCAAATCGGCAAGAGAGTCGACAAAGTTTCGAAATAAGCGAAAGCAAGACACGACCTTTTCCTATGCGGACATTGAAAAGACATGTGAGCAGTTTTTTTCAAAAGAGAACATTGAAAGCCTAAAGACGTTTTTATGCGAGAAATTTGCGTTTATTTCAGAGAAAACAAAAAGTTTTAAGTTTGCTAAATTGAATGACAACAACGTAAAGAAAAAGAAGATAATGGGCATTGAAGAGTCCATCGAGAAGGCTGTTAAAAAGAATCTTGAAAAAATTGATGCGAAAATTGGTAAAATTTTTGATTCCTACTCAAAGTAATATTAAAATAATCTTATGACAGATAAGCCAAAAAAGATATTGTTGGTTGAAGATGAGCCAGATGTTTTTAAAGTTGTTGCTTTGCGTTTGATGGAAGCGGGATATGGTGTTGTCTTAGCGAGAAACGGACAAGAGGGGCTTGATCGAGTTTTTGAAGAGTGCCCCGATCTAATTGTCACAGACGTTTTAATGCCTGTGATGGATGGTTTCACATTTTATAAGAATTTAAAAAAGAACTCAAAGACCGCAAGCATTCCCGTATTAGTCTTAACGGCACGAGGCCACATGGAAGATTCTTTTCGTGTTATGGGAGCTGATGACTTTTTGGCAAAGCCTTTTGAGCACGAAATCCTGATTGCTAAAATCGAAGCCTTATTTGCTCAATCTATGGTCATGCAGGAAATGAATAAAAAAGTTTTGCTTGCGGGATCCGATAAGCAAATTCTAGAAAAAATGGCAGCTCAATTAGAGAGAGCAGGATGCCTTACCGAAATGGCTAAAAATGGCTCTGAGATTATCGCAAAGGTTGTTCAGTTTTCTCCCGATGTTCTGATTATGGAAATTCCTCTCTACGGCATGGCGGCTGATGAGGTTGTTAAAATTTTGAGGCAAATGGATCAATTTGATCAGAGGCCTATTTTGATCTATAACTTTTTTAGGGCAGAAGACCTTGGAGAAATAACCGTGCGCCAGAGAACAGCGCTTATTGAGGACACTAAGCAGGCGTGTATTGAGGCGGGCACGACATATGATATTGGCTGGTTTAATGAGTTTACGTTTTTGGAGTTGATCCAGGATTTTTTGATGGAAAAATCATCTGAAAAAGAAGAATCTCCTAGAGACAAAGTTTAGAAATTGTGTATAATGTCATATATTCTTAATTCTTAAAATATGTGAGTTTAAAATGAAAAAATATTCTTTAAAAGTTATTGTTCTCATCGCTTTTCTTTTTATTGGCTTATTCTCATCTGTGTGTCTTGCCCAGAAAGTTTTGCCTGATTTGACAATGCCTGTTATGGAGTCTTCAGGTCAGTCTATTTTTCGGGCGCAAGTTGATTATTTAAAGAATTTTGAGAGTGCCATGCCAAAGATTGTGCAGACAGTGCTTGTTATGCTGTTTTTTTATGCTGTTATTTTTCTTTTGGTTCGTATCTCAAATAGGCGGATTAAAGATTTGAAGGCGCGCCACGTTGTTCGAAAGAATATTGTCTATATTGGAAACATTCTTTTGTTCTTTTTTGTTATTATGATTTGGATTCGCAACATTGGATCAATCACAATTTTTCTCGGTGTGGCATCGGCGGGTATCGCGCTTGCTCTTCAGGAAGTTATTTTGAGCGTTGCCGGATGGTTTTTGATTTTGATGCGTCACCCTTTTGAGGTCGGAGATCGTATTGAAGTAGGAGAGGTGAAAGGCGATGTCATTGATATTCGTCTTTTTCAGACCTCGCTTCTTGAAATTGGCAATTGGGTTGACGCCGATCAAAGCACGGGGCGCATTGTCCATGTTCCCAATAGTTTTGTTTTTAAGAAACAGCTATATAATTATAATCGTGGTTTTGAATTTATCTGGAATGAAATTGCTATTTTGGTGACATTCGAGAGTGACTGGAAAAAAGGAAAAGAAATTATGCTTGCTCATGGTCAAAAGCAGGCTGAAGGAATGGGAAATAGCGTAAAGTCTGCGATTGATCGCATGGCACATCGCTACATGATTTATTATCAGAAATTTACGCCGATTGTTTATGTGAATATTAAAGATAGTGGCGTTGAGCTAACACTTCGGTATCTCACAGAAGCAAAGAAGAGGCGAACGACTCATGATGAGCTTTGCCAATTGATTTTGGATGATTTTGAAAAAGAGCTAAAGGTTGATTTTGCATATCCAACATATCGTATTGTAAAAACTTAACAGAAATATTTACTAAAGATGTCATATATTGTTTTAGCTAGAAAATACCGGCCTCAAACTTTTGATGAAGTGGTAGGCCAAGATCACATCACAGAACTTCTTAAGAAATCCATTCAGGTCAATCGTTTAGCTCATGCCTATCTTTTTTGTGGTCCACGCGGAATTGGAAAGACATCGTGCGCGCGAATTCTTGCGAAGTCGCTCAACTGCCAAGAGGGACCAACGATTAACCCTTGCGGAAAATGTTCGATGTGCTGCGAGATTACAAATGGGAATAGCTTTGATGTTATTGAAATTGACGGTGCGTCAAATCGTGGTATTGATGAGATCCGATCTCTTCGAGAGAATGTTAAGTTTGCACCGACTTATGGGCGTTACAAAATTTATATTGTGGACGAAGTCCACATGCTCACCACAGAGGCGTTTAATGCGCTTTTGAAGACTTTGGAAGAGCCGCCAGAGTATGTTAAATTTATTTTTGCCACAACAGAGCCCAACAAGGTTCCGGCAACGATTATCTCGCGTTGTCAAAAGTTTGATTTCAAACGTGTTTCAATCAAATTTCTTGTTGAGACGATCACAACGATTGCAAAAAAAGAAAAATTAAAGATTGAGCAAGACGCAATTTTTTCGATTGCCAAAGCCGCGATGGGAAGCGTGCGCGATGCTTTAAGTATCTTGGATCAGTTAAGCGCTTTATCGCAGCAAACGATTAAAGATGAGGACGTTTCATCTATGCTCGGTCTTGTTGAGACAGATTTGATATTTTCTCTCACAGATGCGCTGGCACTTAAGGATTGCGTGAAGTGCCTAGAGGTTTTGGATAATATTTTAGAAAAAGGCAAAGATCCCAAGCAGCTAACGCGCAATTTAATTGAGCATTTTCGAAATTTAATGATTATCAATATTGGCGGAAAGGCGCTTGGAAAAATGGTGGACTATCCCATTGCCGTCAAAGAGCTGTTGCTTGTCCAGTCGGAAAAAATGACTTTAAATGAAATTTTAAAATCTATTGATGTGCTTGTTCAAACACAGGACATTGCGCGCGTTATGGATTCTGTTCGCATTCCTTTGGAAGTGGCTTTTGCTAAATTAACATATGTATCTGAGGGCAAAGAGTCGGCTGCACCTGTTGAAAAAGCAAATGACACAATCAAGAAATTGATTCCCATAGAAAAGATTGTGAACAAAAAAGGTCATTTGGATTTTTCGTTAAACAAGCAGGGTGGAAGTTTTGTGAAAAAGAAACCAGGTCTTGAGGGTGAGGCTGAATTTGTTGAGACTTTGATTTCGAAGGGTGAGCCGGTGACAATAGAACATCTTAGAAAAATATGGGATGCGGTGACTTTCGCCGTCAGTCAAAAAAAGATGTCCATTGCAACCTATCTTCAGGAAGGAATACCTTTTAAATGTGATGGCACAAAAATCATCATTGGTTTTTCTGAAAAAGCAGCGTTTCATAAGGAAGTTTTGGAAGAAAAGCAGAATATTGTTTTGATTCGTGATATTATAGAAGAGAAGATTAATGCGAAGATAGAGTTGGTTTTCAAGATTATTGATGATCAGGAGCCAATGGAAAATACGCCTTTGGTTGAGGATGCTTTAAATAAGTTTCAAGGAAAAGTTGTTAGTCAGTGGCATCGAGAGGGAAAATAAGTGGCATATCCAAGAGTGATTGAGAATTTAATCGAGCGATTCACAAAGCTTCCAGGGATTGGGCGAAGGAGTGCGGAGCGTATTGCGTTTTGGTTCTTGAATAATAGCCGAGAAGATGCTCAAGGCTTGTGTGATTGTATTCTAAGTTTAAAAGATAATTTGACGTTTTGTCGACTTTGCAATAATTTAAGCGAAACAGAAATATGCATGATTTGCAGCGACACGCAGCGTGACGATGCAACGATTTGTGTTGTGGAAAATCCAAAAGATGTTTTGGCACTAGAAAAGACAGGGCATTATCACGGAAGTTATCACGTCTTACTGGGAACGATTTCTCCAGCTGACGGAAGAGGTCCTGAAGATTTGCGTATCGGTCAGCTTATGAATCGAGTTCAGACGCAGGATATCAAAGAAGTTATTATTGCAACAGATCCAGATACTGAAGGAGAGACTACTGCGCTTTATTTGACACAACAGCTAAGGCCGCTAGGGGTAAAGGTCAGTCGAATTGGGGTAGGGATTCCAATGGGAAGTGCTCTTGAGTATACGGATATGTCGACTTTGAGTGTTTCTCTTAATTCAAGAAGAGAAATCACAGTTGACAATTAAAAAGTTTTGAGTATAATCTTTTTATTCCCCTGTAGCTCAGTTGGTAGAGCGGTTGGCTGTTAACCAATAGGTCCGTGGTCCGAGTCCACGCGGGGGAGCCAGTGTTGACGACTCAACAAAACGGGGTCGTTATCGGTTAACACCGCATCTTGATTTAAGGTGCGGTGTTTTTCGTTAAGGACAAGAGTGCTTGGCAGATTATCCTCTATTGGTATGTGAACATACATATTAATTCCAATTTTATCATCAAATATTTCAATATTTTTAATCAATGCTCGAATAAGACTCTTTTGTGCCTCCGGTGGAGATTTATCTATATACTGCATGGCAAAGCGCATATTATGGTGCAGAAATTCGCCAGAATTGGCACCCATTTGCTCGACACGGCGCTTAGCTTGTAGTTTGCTTAACTCGTCTTCTAACTGGCTTATTTCGGCTTCAAATGCTGTTATTTTGGTTTTAAATGTTGAACCGCTTGATACTCCATTATCCATTGCAATATTAATCAAGGTATTTGCTTTGTGTCGTTTTTCGTTTAACAATAATTCTTTTTCATCTACAATTTTATCAAGCGCTTCTGCTTTTATTCGTGATTCTGCCATCGCATTACCAAGAGCCTTTGTAATAATTTCTTGATCTTTTGATGCACGTTTAAAGAAGTTTATAATCTCTTTATCAAACATCGTTGCGGAGATGCGAGTAACAGAGCATCCAAGCGCTTGCTTTGAACGATTACATTCATAATAAAAGAATTTATTCTTATCACGTCCGCCTGAAAAATTACACATCATATGGCTGCCACATTCTCCGCATCGCAATAAACCTGCCAGCAGATAATAATAATCTCGTTTTTTTGGTGTAAAATTGTGTCCCGGTAATTTTGCTGTAAGAATTTGATTTGCCCTTTCCCATAACTTTTCACTTACTATGGCAGGATGTCTTCCTTTGTGCATCTCACCGCTGTATCTTAAATATCCTTTATAAAAAGGATTTTTGATAATTGTTGATAATATTTGTTTTTGCCACATTTTACCTGTTTTGGTAAGCAGTCCTCGCTCTTTTAATTCAAGCCCGATAAATGTAAGAGACTTATTGTCTGCTGCCATTTCCCAAACAAGTTTTAATATTGGAGTAACGTTTTCATCAATAATAATTTTATTAGGTTGAGTTCCATTTGGTAGGCGCTCACCGTCAGGAATAAGTTTATATCCATATGGTAATATTCCACCAACCCATCTGCCTTGGCGCACACGTGCAAGTGCAGATGCCTTTACGCGTTCACCAGTTAATTCCCTCTCGAACGCAGATAACAATCCCAAAATTCCAATCACGACTCTGCCGATAGCTGTCGAGCTGTCTAAGTTTTCCCTCACAGAGATAAAATCAATATCGCTGTCCCTGAATAAATCAATCAAAGAATATAAATCCCTTGGGTTTCGCGTCAAGCGGTCAAGGCGGAAGAATATTACTCCGTCAAAAGACCGCTTTTTGTTTATGTCTTTAAGGATTTTCTGAATCCCGGGACGATTGAGATCTTTTCCGGAATATCCATCATCATTAACAAC
>JAVCCC010000009.1 GCA_030765785.1 Candidatus Aceula lacicola
AGGAAATCATCTTGTTGACTTACACGGTCCCCATGACCACCAAATGCTTTTTTCTGAAGAATCTCATATCAATTTCTTGGATCAATTGGTTGACTTTAAAAATGATCAAAACGAATACGAAAAAACATATCACCAATACGCTTTACTCAAAACACAATTAGATGACCTTGAAAACATGTCTCATTCTAAAGATAGGGACTTGGATCTTCTTGAACACCAAACCAAAGAGCTCTCCCAGGTTGCTTTAGATGAAAAAGCATATGAAGAAGTTTGCGAGAATCAAACCAAAATCAATAATGCCGAGAAGCTCCACGAATGCGCAGCTTCACTGATACAACTTTTTGAAAATGATGAAATCGGTGTTTCAGATACAATCCACAAAGCTTTTAGCTCTATGCGCACCTTGGTTCAGGTAGATGATAAAACATCCCCGCTCGAAGAATATCTTAATAATATTCAGGAAAATAGCACTGAGCTTCTTACTGAGCTTAAAGGCTATTTATCGAGCCTCTCTTTTGAACCTGGCGAAGCGCATGACATTAACCAAAAATATGATCTTTACGAAAACATCAAACGTAAATACGGCCCTAGCATAAAAGACACCCATGAATTTTATTTGCAAGCAAAAGAAAAATATGATCTTCTTAACAATATGGAACACAACGATGCTGAATTAAGAAAAGAACTTCACAAAAAAGAAGTCCTCTTAAAAAGCTTGGCAAAAGAATTAACTTCAGCTCGCGAAAAAGCCTCTAAAGATTTAAGAAAAACCATCGAAAAAGAGCTCAAAAGCTTAGGCATTGAACATGTTACTTTTGAAGCACGCATATCTACCGTTGACTTACACGCTCGAGGAAAGGACAAAGTTATTTTTTATATCAGTCCGAATGCTGGCGAAGATTTAAAACCACTGGCGGAAATCGCATCCTCAGGAGAAGCTGCTCGAGTCATGCTAGCGCTAAAGAAAGCTTTAACAAAAGTCGACCCTATTCCAGTATTAATTTTTGATGAAATTGATGCGCAAATCGGAGGACGACTCGGAACCATTATTGGCACCAAGCTCAAAGAATTGTCCGGTGATCGACAAATTATTTTGATTACCCATTTACCTCAAATTGCATCATTTGCTGATTCGCACTTTAAGGTTACCAAGGAAATTGTAGGCGGTCGAACAATAACAAATGTTATCCCGCTTGATTCAAAAACTCAGGTAGAAGAACTTTCTGAAATGATGAGTGGAGAGAAGAAAAGTAATGTTTCAGTTAGCCATGCCAAAAATATGTTGGCAAGCGCTAGAGGCGTGTAAACTTACTCCAATATTCGCTGAAACTCTTTTCAATGGTTGTAAACTGTTCACCAGCAACATAAGAAGCACCTGAACAGGCAACAATCGAGTGATGACCTAGCTCATGTAACCCCTTGTCGATATGGTAAATAACCGTCTCAATTGGGCCATATCCCAAATCTTTCCTAATTGGCCGATTCAAAGTCGCTATATGAAGGACTTTTATTCTTTGCCTTATTTTTATCATTTACTATCTTTCTCTAAGCGACTAAATCTTTCTTTATTTATTCGTTTTCTCTAGTCTTTTTTTACTTTTTTACCGTGTTTTGCTTCTTTATGCTTGCTACTTTTTGCTTTGTCTTTCTTACCCTTATCGCCCATGACTTTCCTCCTTGTTTTATAATAGTTAACACAACCGGGCATTTATCGCTTTTACAGCGCCCTAACTGCTAACCTCCGGCTTTGAGCTTGTTTATTTCCATCTGGTATTCATTAATTATTTCATGAAGGAGATCAGTATTCTTGGATGCATTAGAAAAAATCTCCCCTATTTTCGATGCAATGGTTTCCTTCCCTTCATTCTGCAAGTCTCCCTGAACTTTGGCTATGTGTTGAATAATGACTTGTTGATCACCTTCAATCTTTTTAAGATCTACAATCAGACTTTGTAAAAATTCCAACCTACCTTGATCTTTTTCTCCCATTTTTCATGCTCCTTTTATTTACATAATGATAGGGGCAGCGCCCTAATTAATAAATTAAAGTTACAGTATGTATCCGAGAATTTATCATGTCACCTTCAAACACCTTACCTAATGATTTTAACATGCACCTCTTTAGAATAAAACAAAAAAACACATAACCTTGCAAGTCGACCCTCAGACTACTGACCTGATTATTTTAGTGCGTAAATGCTTGAAATGTTGTTAGTTGAGATCTGCAGAGTGTCCTGCGATGCCCCACACAAAGCAAAGCTTTGTATGGCCTTGCGCAAATCATAGATTTGCTCAAGATTAATCCTATGCAAAACTTCATTTTGCGTAGGAGATTAGTCCCATAGAATCTTTCAGATTCTGTGGGATGCCAGATTTATGCCAACTTTAATTAGGGCGCTGGCTCCTATTATTCCCTATTATTATTTTGAGCAAAGAATAACCAATCCGTATGCTTTTCATTATTAAAAAATTTATGTTTACATGTTATGGATTCAATGCGCACCTCTGTAAATACATCCCGCAAGGCGTCCGCAAAAGGAGAATCTTTCGTATAAGACCAAACAGCAAGAACTCCGTCTTCCCTTAAATGCTTACTCGCCCGCTCAAGTCCTTCCCGAGTATAAAACCGTC
>JAVCCC010000034.1 GCA_030765785.1 Candidatus Aceula lacicola
CGCCTAAGGCAAAACGTAGACCCCCAATAATGATAGATTTTCCTGCTCCTGTTGAGCCGGTTAGGATATTGAGTTTTTCTGAGAAGTCGATGTTGACTTTTTCAATGAGGCCAAAATTTTCTATATTCAACTGTGAAAGCATAAAAATATATTATCATAGAAACAAGTGCCCAGCTATTTAAAAGATAGGCACAAAGATTACTCAGCGTACAGGAAAAGAAAAAAGGTGACAGTCACCAAAAAGGGGACAGGCATCTCATTAGCTCCGACACGCTTCGTGTGCGGAGTAAATTCGCACTAATGACTTACGTTCATTAAAATTCCGTAAGTCAGGTGCTCCTTTATTGACACAAACCTCGCCTTCATCTAAAATGTTTTCATGACAGAAAAAGCTTTAACCACCTTACCCTACAAAACCTTCTTAACCGCTTTAGAAAAACAGCTTAAAAGTTCTCAGGAAAATATTCAGCGTCAGCTTGTCATGACGTATTGGAATGTCGGAAAAAGCATTGATGTTTATTTAAAGAAAAGTTCACAAATTTATCTAACCGCACTGACCCGCAAACTCTCAAAAGATCTTAATATCCACGAGCGGACCTTGCAGCAATGCCATCAATTTTTTAGTGTGTTTCCAAGTCTTGATTTTAAAATACCAGTTAGCTGGTCGCATTATCGGGTGTTGCTTTCTTTGGATTCTGATAAAAAAAGAGCGTATTGGCAAAAGCGCATCGTTAAAGAAAACATTAACTTCAAAGAATTACTTGGGTTACTGCAACAAGAGAGCACTGATGTGCCAAAAGACAAACTCGCTATACCTGTCCGTGGACTTTTATACCATTATCGGCTGATGAAAGTAAGCTATGTGGACAAAGGGCAAACAAGTATTTTAGTTGACTGCGGTTTTGAAAATCGCATTGTTCCGCCGGCCCATCATGGGCAGCTTGAAAACAAGCGTATTGTAATCTCCATCAAAGAAGATGATGAATATCAAATAAAGCTCACGAGTGGTATTCTAAAAGACAAGCTTTATACATTCAAAGCGCATGTTGAGCGCGTGATTGATGGTGATACATTTTTGTGTAATGTCGATTGCGGTTTTGGCATCTGGTCTCGTCAACGATTTCGCTTAAGCGGCATTGATGCACCGGAAATTGACACTGTCTTAGGGATGAAGGCTAAAAGTTTTGTTGAAAATGTTTTAAAAGATTGCGCTTTTATCATCGCCAAAACCTCCAGGAGCGACAAATACGACCGTTATCTTGTGGATATATTTTTAAAGACGGGCGAGAGCGATGCAGGTGTTGTGGTGAGGGAGGGCGAGTATTTGAATCAGATTTTGTTGGATAAAGGTTTAGCGAAAATATATCAGATAAGTTAGGCGGTTTTTAGCTTACTTTTAGTTGTCACAAGTTTAGCACATGACAAAATTGTTATGTGTTATTTTTATTAACTTTGGCCTTTGACACAAGAAGGGTCGAGGAGTAGAATATTTTTATTATATTTATATATAGATATATACACTAAGTTTATAAAATCGTTAAAGAAAGTAAAAATGAAAAAAATAGGATTTTTAGTCGGCATTTCTTTTTTAGGTGTTTTTTGTTTAAGTTTTTTTGCTTTTGCTCAGCAAGAGGAAGGTCAAACTTTGACACTTAGCATTTCTGATGCCATCTCTATGGCGCTTGAAGAAAGCGAAGACCTTCAGCTTAGCGAAAACGAGGTTAGGCAATATCAATCTGAGAAGAAAGAAGAATTGTCTGATGCCTTGCCGCAAATTGGTGGCCTGGTGCAGTGGTCAAACAATTTTCAATATCCAAATATTCCTGCTACTGCTGGAACAAAAGAATATCATTTGGACACTGGTATTTCTGTATCTCAGGCGTTGTTTACTTTTGGGGAAATCTCGAGCGCTGTGACCGCTGCAAAGAAAGCTGTTGAAGCTAGCCGTTATGATAAGCAATCTACAGAGCAAGGTATTGTTTATCATGCAAAATTGGCTTATTACAATACGCATCTTGCTAAAAGAACGCTAGAGATTTCGCAAGAATCTTATGAGAACGCTAAAGAGAATAAGGAAATATTAGAAAAGCGAAGTGCACAAGGACGGGTTTCGAAGTACGATAATATTAAGATATCTGCTGATATTTCTTCGCGTATTCCAACCGTGAGCAATGCCCGCGCTGATTTTGCTTCGGCTATGGATGCTTTGAAGGTTGCGGTTGGCGCACAAAAAAAAGACACTGTTAATCTTTCGCAGGGTTTTGCGCAAGCGTATCCAGATTTTGACAGAGATCAATTGGCGCTATTATTGTATCATCATCAGCCAGCGATTAGAGCCTTAGAAAAGATGATCGATGAAAAGCAATTTTTAGTTGCTTCGAAAAGAGCGGCGCTTTTTCCGGATATTTCAGCATTTGCTACTTGGAATCGCACAGGTGGTAGCAGTGAACATTACGTGAAGAATAATGATATGTATGATTATGGCGTTGCTGGTCTTAAGATTGATGTTCCAATCTGGTCGGGCGGGATTGATCGAGAAAAGCTGTATCAGGCAAGGTTGGATAAGCAGGAGGCAGAACTTGAATACCAGAAAGGGAAAAAAGATTATTTGTTGATGCTTGATCAGGCCCTTAGTAAATATCAAGAATACCGCAATACGTTAAAAGCTAATGTTGAAACAATACATTGGGCAGAGGAGTTTTTTAAATATAGCCAGGAGCTGTTAGGGACTGGGCAAATATCTTTGACTGATTTAAATGACGCCGAGCTTCAGCTCACTGGTGCAAAAATTAACAAAGAAGTAACATTGTTTAATTTGAGTATAATTTTGGCGCAGATAGAAAGATTGACGCTGACAGGAAGAAAATATGAATAAAATTTGGTTATATGCTGGCATCATCGTTGTATTCTTTTTTTCAGTTATTTGGAAACAGCATGCTGTGCTTCACGAGAGGAATCAAGTGGTTTTAAGCGCTGTTTCTGAATGGGAAGAAAAAGGCAAGCCAGTTATTTTGTATGAAATTAAGAAAGAAAACATTCCTGTCTATATAAAGATAACAGTATGGAAAACTTCTGATCGTATTTTAGAAGGATATGTTTCACAGGATGTTCGAGGTCAACTTAAAATAGGGCAAGAAGTTATTCTTGATATAAAGAAGAAGAAGTTAAAAGGATCTATTGCAACGATTGCTGATGAAATCTTTCTTGATAAGGGAATGTATAAAATTCAGGCCTCTTTTGAGGAGTCGTTGGATATTGAGGGGTGGATTATTGTTTATGTGCGGATCAATACTTTGAATGATGCAATTTGTATTCCTAGCGAAATTGTTAATAAGGAAAAAGATAAGTTTTTTGTTTGGAAAATACAGAATGGGAAGTCTGTTCGTCAAGACATGGTATTTGGAGATAGAGGTAGTTATGGTATTGAGATAGCGCAAGGGTTGAGCGAGGGAGATTTGATTGTCATTGAAGGCGCTTCGATATTGCGTGATGGCGATAAAGTAAATATTTTGAAAAAAGTATCTGCGCAGGAGATAAGCAATGATTGAGTTTTTTGTAAAAAGACCAGTAACGACAATTATGTTTGTTTTAGTGTTTGTTCTTTTGGGCATTGTTGCAATTTTTAGTTTGCGTGTAGAAAAAGAACCTAAGATTGATTTTCCTATTGTTACGGC
>JAVCCC010000029.1 GCA_030765785.1 Candidatus Aceula lacicola
ATCCCGAGAATTTAAAAGTGGATGTTTTTCGCGCTTCTGGTCCAGGTGGACAAAGCGTTAACACAACGGATTCTGCGATTCGCATCACGCATCTTCCGACAGGAACCGTTGTTATTTGTCAAGATGAACGATCTCAGCTTAAGAACAAGATGAAAGGAATGAGAGTTTTGCGTGCACGAATCTTAGATCGTCTTCAGCGGGAGAATCAAGATAAAGAAGCGCAAGATCGAAAAGCAAAAGTCGGCACAGGAGATCGTAGCGAGAAAATACGTACGTATAATTTTCCTGATAGACGAATAACAGATCATCGCATAGGGTTTACAACGCATCAACTTCCAAGTGTTTTAGATGGAAGTTTAGATGAGCTTACTGATGCGCTTAGAGAAGCTGAAGAAAAAAGCGAGAATGCGTAAATGACTGAACAAGAATTGATTTTGACTTCTGTTTTAGATTGTCGTCGCGTTGATCTTTATGCAAAAAAGATTTGTCTTTTGGAGAATCAAAAGAAGAAGCTTGGGATGATTAAAGAAAGACGACTTTGTGGTGAACCTGTTCAGTATATTTTAGGATTTTGTGATTTTATGGGCCTAGATTTTTTGGTGAATTTAGATGTTTTAATTCCTCGCCCGGAAACAGAGATTTTGGTAGAGAATGTTTTAAAAAGTGCTGATTTATTATCTGAAAGAAATTTAAGAGTTTTAGATATTGGAACTGGATCTGGAAACATTGTGATAAGTCTTGCCAAGGCAAGGGAGAGATTAGAGTTTGTGGCAATCGATATTTCGCAGGATGCATTAAATATTGCTAAACAAAATGTTCAAAGACATGGCGTTGGCGATAAGATTAAATTTATTTGTTCAGATGTTTTGGAAAATCAAGAATTTTTAAGGAATGAAGAGAAATTTGATATAATAATCTCAAATCCGCCTTATATCAAGTCAGAAGATATTTCGGGATTGCCTAAAGAAGTTCAAAAGGAGCCAAAATTGGCATTAGATGGTGGAGCTGATGGGCTTGATTTTTATCGTGCGATTGCAAAAAAAGGAAGCAAGCTGCTGAAAGGCAAGGGGCTCGTCTTTTTAGAGATAGGTGATGGGCAAGAAAAAGAAGTTGAATCTATTTTTAATGCTACAGCGCATTTTGATTTAAAAGATTGTCTTTGTGATTATTCGAATACAAAACGAATTATAATTTTGGAGAAAAGAAATGTATAAGTTAATTATTGAGGGCGGAAAGTCGCTAAAAGGTGAAGTCAAGATAAGCGGAGCAAAAAATTCTGCTTTGCCGATTATGGCGGCAACTCTTTTGACAGATGCGCCTTGCGTTATTCGCAATGTTCCAAAATTGCGCGATACACAAACTATGGTTAAGCTTTTACAGTCTTTAGGAAAAACAGTAGAAGCGCGAAATAATGTGATTAAGATTTTTTCTAATGGGCCACTCAAAGATACGGCAGGCTATGATCTTGTTTCGACGATGAGAGGGTCATTTTGCGTTTTAGGTCCTTTGGTCGCAAAATTAAGACGAGCTAAGGTGTCTTTGCCTGGTGGATGCGTTATCGGGGTTCGACCTGTTGATTTACATTTAAAGGGGCTTAAGGCACTTAACGTAAAGATTGAGATTGAGAATGGTTATGTTTTTGCTAAAGCAAAGAACCTGCGAGGTGCTCAAATTTATTTAGGTGGAGTTTTTGGATCGTCAGTCTTAGCAACAGCAAATATTATGATGGCAGCGGTTATGGCTCAAGGGAAAACCATTATCGAGTCTGCTGCCTGCGAGCCAGAGATTGAAGATTTAGCAAATTTTTTAATTAAGATGGGAGCTAAGATAAAAGGCCAGGGAACGCCGCGCATTACGATAACCGGTGTTAAAAAGCTTCATGGAGCCGATCATCGGATTATCCCTGATCGTATCGAGGCAGGAACTTTTATTCTTTTGGCAGTTGCAACAAGGAGTGACATCATTATCAAGGGAGCTTGTTCGAGTCATTTATTGGCGCTTATTGATACATTGCAAGGAGCTGGTGTTAAATTTAATTGTACTGACGATGTTATTCGCGTTAAGACCAAGCGCAGCATAGCACCTGTTAGTATTACAACGTATCCTTATCCTGGATTTCCAACGGATTTACAAGCGCAATTTATGGCACTTATGGCATTAACGCCTGGTATCAGCGTGGTCACGGATAAGGTGTATCCGGATCGTTTTATTCATATTGCAGAACTTAATCGTATGGGCGCTAATATTCGGCGAGAAGGAATCAATGGGATTATCCAAGGCGTAAAGCGTATTTATGGAGCTCCAGTCATGGCATCGGATTTAAGGGCGTCTGCCGCACTTGTGATTGCAGGTCTTGCGGCTAAGGGGAAGACAGAAATTCATCGTATTTATCATCTTGAACGGGGATACGAGAATTTAGAGAAAAAGTTAACACTTCTTGGTGCAAAGATAACAAGGAAAAGAGAGTAAGATATGATTTTAATGATTGATAATTATGATTCGTTTACATATAATTTGGTTCAGTATTTTGGAGAGCTGGGTGCTGATTTAAAGGTTTTTCGAAATGATAAAATCACGCTTGATCAGATAAAGAAAATGAAACCAAGCCGCATTGTTATTTCTCCAGGTCCAGGTCGGCCAGAGGCTGCGGGCGTATCGGTTGATTTAATTAAAGAATTTTCGTCTAAAATACCGATTCTTGGTGTTTGCCTTGGGCATCAAGCTATTGGCTTTGCATTTGGCGGAAAAATTAAACATGCCAAGAAATTGATGCATGGGAAGACATCATTTATCTATCATGATGAAAAAGAAATTTTTAAAGGGTTGAAAAATCCTTTTGAGGCAACGCGATATCATTCCTTAGTGATTGATCCTAAAACGCTTCCCCGTTGTTTGGAGGTGACGGCTAAAACGCAGGATAAAGAAATTATGGGTTTACGACACAAGAAGTTTCCGCTTTGGGGTGTTCAATTTCATCCGGAATCTATTTTAACCAAAGAAGGAAAGTCGTTGTTAAATAATTTTTTAAATGAGGGCACAGCTTACGGAATGAAACGAACGTAAGTTGTGTGTCCGAATTTATTCTAAGAGAGCGATAGCGACCGCGGGATTACCTTAATTTTAATAATGAAAACGTATATTGAGAAAATTAAATTTGGTCAGAATTTAAGCGTAGAGCTCATGCAAGCTGCTATGAAAGAGATTATGTCGGGAGCGGTTTGTGAAGACGATTTATCTTCATTCTTGTTGGCTTTGAGAGAAAAAGGCCCAACAGTTGAGGAGATTACCGGCGCTGCGTTAACAATGAGAGAATTTTCAATTAAAGTGAATAGCCAGAAACACAAAAATATTCTAGATACTTGCGGAACCGGAGGGGATAAGCTCGGAACATTTAATATTTCAACAGTTGCTGCTTTCGTTGCTGCTGGTGCAGGAGCCATTGTCGCTAAACATGGAAATCAATCGGTCTCGAGCAAGTGTGGAAGCGCAGATGTTTTAGAATCCCTAGGCGTTAATGTTCAGATGGATGTCAGTCGTCTGGATGATTGCCTGGACAAGGTTGGTATTGTTTTTTTATTCGCTCAAAAACTTCATCCAGCAATGAAACATGCTGCGCCGGTTCGAAAAAGTCTTGGGATTGAAACGATATTTAATGTTTTGGGGCCGCTTACGAATCCTGCAAAGGCCACGCATCAAATGATGGGTATTTATAAACAAGATTTTGTTGAACCTATGGCACATGTTTTAAAGAATCTAGGACTTAAAAAAGCACTTGTTGTTCATGGTATTGACGGACTTGATGAGATCACCACAACAGCGAGGACTTCTGCCAGCGAGTTTAACGGAAAAGAAGTTGTGAATTATACTATTTCTCCGGAAAAATATGACATTCCATATGCTTCTTTAGAAGATATTGTAGGGGGTGAGCTTGATGTTAATACCCAGATTGCTTTGGATATTCTCAATGGAGGGCAGGGCCCTAAGCGAGACATCGTTGTTTTAAATGCAGGTCATGCGTTGTATATCGGAGATCTTGCGAAGAGTGTTGAGCAGGGCATTGAGATGGCTATTGAATCAATTGATTCCGGTAAAGCGTTAAAGAAGTTGGAGCTTTTAAAAGGATATACGAACTAATAATGAACGATTTTCTTGATAAAATTTTGTCGCATAAAAAAAAGCTTATCTTAAAAAAGAAAGCTTTTTTTAATGCTCTTAAGAATAAGCTGAAGGATCGAAAACATTCTCGCTATTCGTTATTTGAGAAATCGATTTCTATTCCTGGAAAGATTAATTTAATCGCTGAGATCAAGAAAGCTTCGCCGTCAAGAGGTCTTATTTGTAAAGAATTTAGTGTCGCTGGTCTTTCTAGAAAATATGTGAATAGTGGCGCTGCAGCCATATCGGTTTTGACAGAAGACAAATTCTTTTTAGGGAAACCTCCTTATGTTCGTGATGTATCTGAGCATTTTAGCCTTCCTGTTTTGGCGAAAGATTTTTTTATTGATGAGGTCCAAGTTTATGAGGCATTTTCTCAAGGAGCAAGCGCGATTCTTTTGATTGTTGCTATTCTTAAGGATGAAGAAATTAAACATTTGATGAAAGTGGCTCAGGATTTAGATATGGATTGTTTAGTTGAAGTTCACGATGAGAAAGAGATTAAGAGGGCTATTAATTTGGGTGCAAGAATTATTGGGATTAATAATCGTAATCTTAGAACATTTAAAGTTGATTTTAAGACATGTGAAATGTTGATTCCAAAGATTCCAAAGGATAAAGTTATTGTTGCTGAAAGTGGTATTAAGCAGCATTCTGAGATTCAAAGGTTAAAAGAATTGGGTGCCAATGCGGTTTTAATTGGAGAGACGTTTTTACGCTCTGCTGATGTTGAGGAGAAAATTAGGGAGATTATGAATGGCTCGAATTAAGATTTGTGGCATAACAAACAAAAACGATGCGTTGGCAGCAAGCTCACTTGGGGCATGGGCTGTAGGGTTTATTTTTTATAAAAAAAGCCAACGCTATATTAAGCCTGAAGAGGCTAAAAAGATTATTGAGTCTTTGCCAAAGAAGGTTTTGTCTGTCGGTGTTTTTGTTAATGCTCCGAAAGAAGAAATCGACGCGGTTGTCAAGTTTTGCAAGTTAAAAGTTGTTCAGCTTCACGGTGACGAGACGCCATCATTTTGCTCTAAGCTTAAAGGTGTTAAAACAATCAAAGCTATTCGAGTTAAGAGTAAGATGGATGTTGCAAAGTCTTTAAAATATAAAACAGATTATTTGCTTTTTGATACATTTAAAAAGAATGTTTTTGGCGGAACAGGTGAAACTTTTGATTGGGATATCCTCAGGAGTCCTAAACTTAAAAAGAGAAATGTTATTCTTTCAGGTGGCTTAAGTTCAAAGAATATTGCTCAGGCTACTTTGTCTATTAAAGCTTATGCATTTGATGCATCTAGCGGGGTTGAGAGAAGGCCAGGAAAGAAATGCCAGCGGCTTTTGAAATTATTTTTTAAAGAAATTAACGGAGGCAAAGCGTGAGCAAGATTGTTTTTGACATAGAGACATGTGGGCAAGATTTTGATTCTTTAGATGAAAAATCACAAGATTATTTCTTAAGATTTGCAAAAACTGATCAAGAAATTGAAGATGCAAAGAATAGCCTTTCGTTTTATCCTGTGACAGCTCAAATCATAACAATCGGCATGTTGGATGTTGACACGGATAAGAGTTTTGTTTTTTTTCAAAATAATGGAAAGGCAGAGAAAATTCAAGAAGGAAATGTGACATATGTTTCTGGAAATGAAAAAGAAATTTTAGAACATTTTTGGAAACTGATTGATAAGGCGAGCATTTTCATTACATTTAACGGGCGCATATTTGATTGTCCATTTGTTATGCTTCGTTCTGCTATGAATTCAGTGCGTGCAACAAAAAATCTTATGCCGTATCGTTATGGTCAAGGACCGCATGTTGATTTGATGGATCAGCTCACGTTTTATGATGCTATGCGAAGAAAGTTTAGTCTTGATATGTGGTGCAAAGCTTTTGGTATTCAAAGTCCGAAAGAAGAAGGAATTACTGGGCTCCAGGTTAAAGATTTCTTTAAAGAAGGCAAGCATATGGACATCGCTCGTTATTGTGCTAGAGATCTTGTGGCAACAAGAGAACTCTATATATATTGGGATAAATATATTAAGCCATAAAAATCTTGCTTACCTTGTTATTTAATTTTCTATGTGCTATATTTGAAGTGAGCCGATAAAGGTAAACTCGGGGAAACCCGGGGGCACAAAACCACAGGCCTTAGTTGTCTGAAACATTTTGCGCCCTTTGTCCGGAGTGGCAGAAGGGTGAATCAAGCCGATTGGGTAGACGTGGATGGCAAAATGGTGGCTGGGTTACCGGAAAGTAGTTGAAGGGGGGATAGAATCCCCAAGCTTTGTCGGCTCTTTTATTCTCATCCCTGATGGAAATCAGGGTATTTTTTTATGTAAAATGTGAGAATCGCTATATTTATTGATTTGGGTTTTATTATTTTTTAGCTTATTGACTCGCAAATTTGTATGAATTGTGGGTTTTTTTTATTTTTAGAGCAAAAAGCATTATATTTCAATGGTTTACGTTATTCGAATTCAGTAGCTAAAACTTGTAATCTTCAAAAAATATGCTATATTTGTAAAAAGCATTTTAAGAAAACGCTTTCTTTTTTAGTTTTCATGTCATTTATTTTATCTATTTTATTCCCGCCACGGAAAAAATTTTATTGCGACCCATTCTTTAATTTAAAGATGCGGCGTAAATTATTTTGACCAACTTAATTAGAAAAAGGAGAAACCCATATGATTGTTTGCCTAGAGAAATCCAGACAAAAACTTCCGTCTAAAATTGTTTCTATTTTTATTGCTATCTGTTTTCTTTTTAGCTCTATTGCACCGGCTTACGCCCAGAGTCTGTCCGCGCTTCCTGTACCAGGGACCATGGTTGCTCCAACGCCTGGATTTTTTCCAGTTTTAGTTAGGGCTTTGGAGATTAATCCAGACAATCCTCTGCAGTTTGGTTTTATTGTGGATAATGGCGATACCGGTCTTGAGGGTGATGAGCTTACCCGTGAAGCTAAAAAACTTATTCGCTATTTTTTAGCGTCTTTAACAACGCCAGAAAAGGATATGTGGGTCAACCTTTCTCCGTATGAACAGGATCGTATTGTTTCTGAAAATTTAGGGCAAACACAAATGGGCCGAGATCTTTTGGCTCAAGATTATATTTTAAAGCAATTGACGGCTTCTTTAATTTATCCAGAAGATGAATTAGGTAAAAAGTTTTGGGATAAAATTTATAAGGCCGCTTATGAGAAATTCGGCACAACTGACATTCCGTTGAATACGTTTAACAAGGTATGGATTGTGCCAAAAACAGCTAAAGTTTATGAGCATGACAATAAGGTCTTTGTTATTGAGAGTAAGCTTGAAGTTATGATGGAAGAAGATTATTTGTCCCTGATGGAAAATATGGGCAATAAATCAATTGGAGCCGATAAGCAAAGCGAATCAACATCAAAAGAGATAAGTGCAGTTTCGTCTTCGATTGTACGTGAAATTATTTTGCCAGAAATTGAAAAAGAGGTAAATCAGGGCAAGAATTTTGCCAGTCTTCGCCAGATTTATAATGCGATGATTTTGGCGGCTTGGTACAAGAATAATCTTAAAGAAAGTCTTTTAGGCAAGGTGTATGTTGATCAAGGAAAAACCAAGGGCATTGAACTTAATGACAAGCAGGCGAATCAAAAAATTTACGACCAGTATCTAGAAGCCTTTAAAAAAGGCGTGTATGACTATATTAAGGTAGAGAGCGATCCTCAAACAGGAAGAAATATTCCAAGAAAATATTTCTCTGGTGGCGTTGTTTCTGTTTCCTCAAGCGGTGTTCCTTTGAGTGGCATGGTGCAGAATGTTGTGCCATACGCAAGAGATATAGTTCAAAAAGGGGATGTGAATCGCTATAATATTGGCCTTGTTGAGAATACAGATGATGTCATCAGCTCGGGCATAAAGAAAAAGAAAGCCCTTCCCGGGCAGGCTGTATTTGCGATGGGAGCTTTAAATGCCTACAACAATCGTTTCAAAGATAACCCCGCAACTATCCCAGCATCAAAAAGAAAAGAAATGGAGTGGCCGTCGGTTCTTAAAGATCCGGATAATGCGGTTAATATAGCTATTTCTGGTATCGGAGCAATTGGAAAACTTTTGATCCGACAATGGCGTCTTTATAACAACCCCAACATGAATGTCGTTGCCATTATTGGCAAGTTAGCAGATCCAAGAAAATCAGAAGACGAAAATCTTCAGTACCAGCTAGCAAATGCAAAAGACATTGTTGAAAAAACAAAGTTTAGCTCAGCTCACGGAAAGTTTGATGCTGCGGAATTAGAGGCCGGCATAGATGATAAAGGTGTCTTTATCAAGATTGACCCAGACACATCCCGAGAAAAACGTATCAGCGTTGTTGATAGGCAAAAAGACGCTGCTAATTATCCATGGAAATCACTCGATGTTGATATTCTTATTGAGGCTTCGGGTAATGCCACAGAAGTGTCCCAAGCCCGCAAGCATGTCGAGGCAGGTGCCAAGCGCGTTCTTATTGCTGCTCCTGGTAAAGGGGTAGAAGGTACGTACGTTGTTGGCGTTAACGAAGAAAAATTTGATCCAACAGACCCCAAGCAAGTTGTTGTGTCTAATGCATCTTGCACCACCAATGCCATTGCTCCGGCGATGAGTGTTGTTGAAAAAATAGGCTTTGTGGCCGGAAGCATGAATTCAACCCATGCCGCAACAAACAACCAAAGGCTTTTGGATTTTTCGTTCCTTGCAAAAACTGAACAGGGATGGGGTGCGTTAAGAAATATTAGTCTCACCGGCACGGGAGCCTCTAAGGCTCTTAAGCAGTTAGGAAAGAGCCTATGGGCAAGAATGACAGGTTCGGCTTATCGCGTCGGCACAGCAACAGGTTCTGTTATAACGCTAGATTGGAAATTAATAGATCCGAATACAACCGTTGAAGATATTATTAAGGAATTTGAAGAAGCGCAAGACGGATATCTTAAGGGAATACTAAAAATAGATAATAGCCTTTCAACGCGAGACATTCTTGATACTACCGAGGGGGCTATTGTTTCAAGACAATCCATCAAGATTGTTAGAGACGGTGATGATGCCATGGCGCATGTCCAGATTTGGTATGACAATGAGTATGGATACACGACTCAGTTGATGAAAATGATTGATGAAATAGCAAAAAAGACGGAAATGCAAAAGAACGGGGAAAAGATTATCATTAAAAAAGACGCCCCTGTTGAGCTTGCTCCTGTTGCTTTAGCAAAAGATATTGCAGAACCAGAAATTCCAGATAACATTCTTGAAGTGCGCAAGCCAATCAAGACTCTTAAGCGTCCGGTTAAAGTTGGTCTCAATGGCCCGGGACGCGTGGGCCGGTTATTTATTCGCGATTTAGTTGGAAATCCAAATATTGATTTGGTGTCTATTCCTTATTCTAAACCTTCTGATTTAGCTAGAATGATAAGCATTGATACGGTTCATCGTAGACTTGATGCAGATCTTGAGTTTAACGATACAGAGCGCTGGATTTCAATTAACGGAAAGAAAATTCACGTTCCTTATCGCTCTGTTGAACAACCAAGTATTGAAGAGATTCTTGATGAGCTTGGTGTTGATAAAACACGTGAGGACATTAGTGTAGATAGTAAAAAAGGAATTCTTAAAGTTGGAAAAAAAGAGCTTCGTATTTGGTCCGAGAGGCCAACAGAGCCGGCTGACATTGATTGGTCCGCTGACGGCGCAGAAATCGTTATTGATGCTACAGGCAAGTATGTTGAGCCAGGAATGCTCGCAGGCCATTTAGGCGGAACTGTTAAAAAAGTTATTTTAGCAGCCCCTGCCAAAAGTCTCAAAGAGCCAGGAGCTCCGGGAATTGATGGCACATTTGTCTATGGTGTTAATGAAAAAGATTTTGATGCCAGAAAACAGGCGAGCCTATCCAATGCCTCTTGCACGACGAATGCATTAGCCCCTGTTGTTAAGGTTATCCAGGATGTTTTTGGTGTCAAGATCGGGATGATGTCAACAACGCATTCTGAAACTGTAAGCTATTCTAATCTTGACTCACGCAAAAAAAGCGCAAGCAGAGAGCCAGGCAGTCCGGATAATATTACTTTAACAACAACAGGCGCAGCCAAGGCATTAGGCCTTGTTATCAAGGAGCTTAAAGGTAAGCTTGATGGTGATGCTTTGCGCGTCCCTTCACCTGATGGTTCTATTATCAATTTAACTATCGAAACTAAAAAACCTGTTAAAGATGCTGCTACATTAAATAAAGTTTTAAAAATAGCGTCCGAGGGTTACCTTAAAGGCCTTCTCGCTGTTGAAAAAATAGAAACCGTCAAGCATGTTATTGGAAGACTTGAGGCAGCTGTTGTTGCCGAGCAAGGAACATCTGTTCAGCAGCTCCCTAACGGAGGAAGTCTTATAAAAATACATATTTTCTACGATAATGAAAGAGGTTACAATGCTCAGCTTATCCGTTTCACGGAATATGTTGGTCAAGAAAGCCTCGCGGCAGGAGTTCTCCTGGCCAAAGTTAGCTCCGCTATTCCAGGAAAAGATTTTGCGGATGTTGAATCGTTCTCGATTAATATGCCAGAAAATGAAATACGCACTCTTATTGAAATTGAAGGTGGACTAAAGATAAAAGAGATTCGTTCGTCAGACTCAAGAAAAGTGAAGAGCGATGACGATGCGGTTCGCTATCTCTATGGCACTGGGAATACTGTTCGCAAAGATCATGACACGTTAGATGTTATTTTTGAGTCAGACAAGGTGGGTGCTTTTGTTGAATACAAAAGAGACAATGAAGCAGGTTTATGGAAACGTGTTCGCGTTAGCTCAAATATTGCTGCTACTAAAGAGGATGCTCTTCAAAGCAAAGTGATCGAAATTCTTCCGTCTCATGGCTTAAGTCCAAGAATAAAGGGCAAAGACGAAATTAAACGCTTTTTAGAAGGAAAGCGTGATCGTTCTGGTCTTAGTATTATGGGGATTTTACGTCAACTCGAAACTGATTACGGCATTGAGCGTATTGATATTCAACCAGTCCCCCTTCGCGGAACGGTTGCAGAATTTATTAACTATATTTCTAAGAATGCAAAGATCAACAGTTCCAGCAGAGAGCGAACTGAGAATATGATTAGGCAGGCTGTCGTGAAGGTTTCACCAAAAAAGTCAGTTGAGTTAGTTTCCCAGATTGATCTTGCAAAAACACCTGAAGATTATGGCATAGATTCTGACAATTTCATGTTTCTTTCTTATGAGATCGAAAGACTTTATGGAGTTGAGGTTGATGATGCCTTTTTGCAAATGCCAATCAATGAACTTGTTTATGTTGTTGAGACAAAGAATTTAAGAATTCCAGCGGAAAATATTATTAGCGATTCTTTTAGTCAAAAAACTTTTAAAATCGATAATAAAATGCGTACTTTTGATGGACAAATCACAAGCTTGTATTCGCCGAAAGTAGATCAAACTTTAAAGGTCCGTTCTATTGGTGTAAACAGGGATGTCGTGGAAGCATACATAGAAGAGGGAAATACTTTAGATGAAGAAGCAATGATGTTTAATCCGCCTGAAGGTGTAGTTGAGATTAAAAGCGATATGGTTCTCGGGGTTGTTCGAAATGAGATTTTAAGAAGAGGGCTTGATAGTGTTAGAGAGAAATTTCAAGGACCTATTATTAAGACAATGGTCGGGCGAACAATATCAGGAAAGGACGCAGTAGTCAGCTCCACGCTGACTTCTGAGCAAGAAAAACAGATAAACGCTGTCTTCAAGAATTTAATAGCTTCTGATATCCTAGAATTAATGACTGAAGAGGAGCAAATGTTTGTTGATTCAGCTAAGGATTTCGCTCAAAGATATCTTTTGCCTAACAGATTGTATTGGGATGAAGAAGGCGCGAAGAATGAGAATGGAAAAATTATTCTTCCTGAGGGCTATCAAGAAGCCTTGGATAAATTTAGCGAATTAGGTTTTATGAGCCTTATTATTCCAGAAGCGTATGGTGGTATGGGAATGGATTTTTCAGTTATTTATCGAGTGATTCTTGAGCTGGCTAAAGCCTCTCCGAGTTTTTCCGTAACTATTGCGGTCAATACATCTGTTATTGCTGCGATTATGGAGCATGGCACAGACGAGCAGAAGGAGAAATATTTACCTTTAATAGCTGAAGGAAAATCGCATGGTGCTATGGTTATTACTGAGCCTGAGGCGGGATCTGATGTGCAAGCGATAACGCTCAAAGCGGAGGATCAGACAGATGATCTTATAGCTAAAGAAAAAGGTGAATTTTATATTCTCAATGGCACAAAGCATTTTATTACCTCTGTTGGTATCGCTGATGTTTACATTGTCTTGGCTGTTACAGGGAAAAAGCCCAACGGCAGAAAAGAAATCAGCGCTTTTTTAGTCGATGCTAAAACTCCAGGAATATCCACAGGATCTGAGCTGCATCATAAGCTGGGACAAAAAGCTTCGCCGACAGCTTTTTTAGGATTTGATAACGTTAAGGTTTCAAAAGATAATCTTCTTGGAAATCGCGGTAAGGGTATGGGTATTATTTTATCTATGTTAACAGACGGTCGGATTACCATTATGTCTTTGGCTGTCGGTATTGCCCAAGCAGCTTATGAAAACGCCGTGCAATTTGCTTCAGAAAGAAAACAATCAGGCAAGTATATCAATGAGCTTCCGGCTATTCAAAATAAGCTCGAAGAAATGGAGTGGGCGGTTTCGGCTGCGAAACTTTTGCTTAATTATACGGCCTCTATCAATGATGATTCGGCTGAAAATCTGGTCAAGAGAAGTGCCTTAGCATTAGCTGCTTCTTCGGGGAAAACATTTGCTGGCGAAACGGCTGAAAATGTGGCGGATCACGATATTCAGATTCATGGAGGTCCTGGATATATGGTGGATTATATCCCTCAGCTGTTGTGGCGCGATGCTCGCATTACAACAATATACGAAGGGACATCAGAAATCCAGCGCTTAATCATTTTGGGTACGCTTTTGAATCTTTTTACCGAAAAGGAAAAAAGAGGAGGAGGAGTAACGGATATTGCGCAGATGGATATTTATACAAAATCTGTCAGCGATTATTTAAGTGTGAATTTGGAAAAAGAGACAGCCCCAGAAGAGCTTAAAGAAATGTATAAAGTAATTAAGACATTTGAGGTTGGATTGAATAAACAATTAATGGCTTTAAAGGATGATCCAAATAATAAAGTGTACGAAAAAACTATAAGTGATCTATTCACTTATTGGACCATTGCGCGTCTTACGCTTTTGGTGACGCTAAAACTTAATGAAGAGGAGCTTAATTCAGTTGCGTCCATTTCCAAGCTTCGCGACAAATATCAAGAACATGCTCGCGTCGCTACAGAAAAGCTTCCGATTGCCTGGCGTCTTTACAAGCAGCAGCAGAAAACAGTGGCAAGACGTCCTGATACTGCTATTAGCTCGGGGATTGTTATTGATTGTCTTTCTGGAAGATTTGATGTTAATTATCTTGTTTCAAAAATTACGACAAAAATGAAAGATTTTTCGTATTTTGAAATCAAAGAAGATAGTTATTTAGATCAATTTGTTGAATTGGGCGCGGGCGTTGTCGTTCAAGACTTTGCGGAAGGAATAAAGCTGAATAAAAATGATGAATTAATTCTAGGATTTCGGAAAAAAGGAGAAGAAGGTAAGGAGTTTCCTTATTTTATTAAGATAAAGCAATCTGATTTTAAAATTACTATTGATTTGCCGAAGATAGATGTGGCTGCAGGAGAAGCGGTTGTTCAGATGTTTGAGGAGATGCTTAAGAGCGCCAGCTCTACGGTAGTCTTTCAAGATAAAGTTGAGGCGAACAGCGTATACGATGTAGTTGCTTATATCCGAAATTCCAAAAAAGGTAATTATGGAATTCCTTACGAGATCAATCTTTATGGCAGTGATCACTTCATGAAGGGCAATGGCTTTCCTGGCAATGTAAGAAAAGGAAAGTTTAATGAATTTTTTGATAAGGAGAAAAGTGAAAATTGGCATCTGACCAAAGAGGAAGAAGTTGCTTCAATTGTTTTTATTTTTAAGGTTAAGCAGGGTCATGATGGTGTTGAATTTTATGAGAAACAAACAACGATTACTGCCACACGTGTAGCTGGCACAAATTTTTGGAAGCTTGAGGGTGAGGGCGAATGGGACAGAAAGGTGGTAGGATTTAAAATTGCTAAAACAAAAATGAGAGAAGCTGCCCAAATTATGGGAGGCCAACCAGCTATCAAGGTTGTGGAAGCTTTTAAGCCTATATTGAATGATATTTTTGAGATTAAGGATAGTTCTATTCAGGTTACTATTGGTGAAGGACAGAAATCTCTAAAAGTTCAAACACCATCCGTAGATTCAGAATGGAAAGGTGGGCTTGAAGAATGGTCCTTAGAGAAATGGACGGAAAAGAAAGCAAAAATCAGTTCGAATGTTGTTCTTGATAGGATGAATAAACAAATAGGAGAGAAGATTTCTAAAGGTTTGAGTCCGGAACAAGCTCAACAAAAGGCTATGGAGTTGGTTAAAGGCCTTAAAGCTGGTTCTCTCGGTGGCAACTTCTTTGATTCTTACAATAACTTTGGAATTGGTTATCGTTTTATGATTTTTGATGGATCTTGGCGAGCGGTGACAGTATATGATGCAAAAGACAGAGTGAATATTGATGCAAATAAAGCTAAAAAGTATACGGAAAAAACCAGCTCGGCTTTTCCTGTTGGCGGTATCAATTTGGATTCAGGGCTTCTTGATCTTCAGATTGAGCGTGACGGAAACGGCGTGCCGCTTCCTGTATCGCAGCAGCCAATCGAGACAATGAACATACAGGGTTTTTCATTTTACATTATGAGCATTACTCCTGTGGCAAGTCTATTTTTGCTTTCAGGGATTTTTGATCCAAATAAGAAAGAGGCGAGTTTAGATCTTGATCAGGATTTGCAAGCTAAACTTTCAGATAGGTTTCAGGCAGAGGAACCACGAAGAGTGAGTGCGTTAAGTTAATAGGGTAGGTTTTTTGAGTGGGCCCCCGGATTTCCGGGGGCCCTTTTTTTTGGCTCAAAAATCAAGTTTATGTTATAATGCTCCAATATTTGATTATTTGAAAAGGAAAAAATATGAGTGAAAAATTAATACGTATTTATAAAAAATTTCATACCGATGAAATCAAAGAACACGTCTTGGTTTGTGGCGACTTATTCGCGAATTGTTCAAAATGTAATGCTGTTGGGATTAAGACCAGTGCTGATAAGTGTCCTGAATGCTCAACACAATTTAAGTATGTGACTTTTCGAAACGTCAAAGGAAATATGCCAAAGATTCATAAACTGATTGATGAAAGATCAGATTTGATTTTTATTGATTACGATGATTTTAAGCGCGCAACAGGCTCGCTCAAGATTGAAGGATTATTTAATGATTAAAGAAAATCGGCTTATTAGCCTTACGCAAAAAGTCTTGCAGATCAACTCTGAAAATCCTCCTGGAAACGAGCTCGTACTTTCAAAATTTATTGAGAAAGATATGCGATCTTTAGGACTTACGGTTAAGACGTATACTTTTGCAAAGGCGCGTCCGAATGTTGTCGCTGTTTTAAAGGGAAAAAATAAAAAGCTTGCATCAAAAAAAGCGATTTTAATCACGCCTCATTTTGATACAGTCCCGTTCGGCAAAGGATGGAAACACGATCCGCTTGGCGGAGAAATCAAAAATGGACGCATATATGGCCGAGGCGCAACTGACGACAAAGGAAACTTGGCGTGTGCTATGGAAGTGATGCGTAGTCTCGTTGAAGATAAAGTAAAGTTTGACTATGACATTATTTTTGCAGCTACTGTTGATGAAGAGACAGGAAGTCGTTATGGCATTATTCCGCTCCTTGAAAAAGATATTATAAAACCAGAGGCAGCGCTTGTATTGGATTCTGATGAATTTTATTCGATTATCGCACAAAAAGGTTTGATGCACGGACGCATCCAAGTTTTTGGCAAGAAATCTCATGGGGCTTACAATTGGCGAGGAGTTAATGCCATTGAGCTTGCTTCTAAGATTATTCAGGACTTTAAGGCGCTTAAATTTAAACATAAGAAGCATCATTTCTTGCGTCCACCAACAATGAATATTGGAACGATTACGGGTGGAGATAAGGTAAATATGGTTGCTGATTTTTGTGAATTTTCTTTTGATTTTCGTTTTATGCCGGATATGGATCCTAAGAAAAGTATTAAAAGATTTAAGTCTGTTGTGGCTCGTCATGCCAAGAGAGCAAAGCTTATTATTGATGATCTTCAGATGCCTTATGAAATTGATCCTACGCATGATTTGGTGAAAATTTATGAAAATACTTGTAAGAGGATGAAGCGACCCACAACGCTAAAGGGGAGCGAAGGTGCAACCGTGATTACGTTTTTTCAAAAGAAAAAAATTCCGGCGATTGCTACAGGATATGGAAGTTCAAAAACAGCGCATACAACCGATGAATATGCGCATGTCAAGAAATTGTGCGATGGTGCAAAGGTGTTGGAGCAATTTTTAAAGGATTTTGACGAGCGATGAAAAAGATAATCTTTTTATTCATTTTATTTACGTTGTGCCTTGTGCCTGCACAAGCACAAAGCGCAGGTTTTTCTTACGATCAATTTATCGGAGAGACCATAACATATCGCATAAAAAGTTTAGGCGTTAAAGCCGGCGATGCAACGCTTTCGTTTGATGGATCGGCGAGTATCGATGGTAAAGATGTTTATGTTTTAACATTTAAAGCGACAGCGATGAATTTTTTAGATGTCGAAAAGATTTATGTGGATAAAAAAGATTTTTATCCGATTCGTGTTGATCGTGATCTTAATATTGGGGGTTCTAAAGAAAAGATAGTAGAATCTTACGATCAAGAAAATTTTGTTGTGATTATTGAAAAAACAGTCGAAGGCAAAGATGCTCCTGAAAAGACAGTGATTAAAAAAGAAGACCGAATTGATAATATTTATTGTTTTATTTATCGAGTTCGAAACAAGAATAGTTTTAAAGTAGGAAATTCATTTAAAATGAATTTGCCTACAAAGGATGTTTCGGTTAAAATAGCTAAAAAGAGAAAAATTAAAGCTGCAGGTAAACGATATTGGGCCTATTATTTGCACACCGTTCCAGCACAGTATCGTCTTTGGTTTACAGAGTCAGACGGAGAAATACCGATTCGCATTGACAAGCCGGCAGCTTTTGGCGGAACGTCAATGTTGATGACAGAATACAAAAAGTAAAAGGATTTTAACGAATATGCAAAGACCTGATTTAAAAGGAAATTTTGAAGAATTTGGAGGACGCTTTGTTCCTGAGACGCTGATGTCTTTGGTCGTCGATTTAGAAAAGACATTTAATGCTCTTAAGAAAGATAAAGGTTTTAAGAAAGAGTTTGCCTTTTATCTTCGCGAATATGCTGGGCGACCAACAAATTTGTACTTTGCTTGTTCGTTAAGTGAGAAGTTAAAGACGCTCAAAGTTTATTTAAAGCGGGAAGATTTGCTTCATACGGGCGCGCATAAAATCAATAACACGCTTGGACAAATTTTAGTAGCTCGCCGGATGGGAAAAACACGTATTATTGCTGAGACTGGCGCTGGACAGCATGGCGTTGCGACCGCAACGGCTGCAGCGCTTTTTGGATTAAAGTGTGATGTGTATATGGGGGAAAAAGATATTGAGCGTCAGGCCTTAAACGTTTTTCGTATGAAACTTTTGGGGGCAAAGGTTATCCCAGTGACAAGTGGATCAAAAACGCTTAAAGATGCCATGAACGAGGCGATTCGTGATTGGGTGACAAATGTAAAAAATACATTTTATATTATTGGTTCTGTGGCAGGGCCTCATCCGTATCCTATGATGGTGCGTGAATTTCAGAAAATTATCGGAATAGAGGCGCGCAAACAATTTTTAGCTAAAGAGAAGAAGTTGCCAGATTACTTGGTTGCCTGTGTTGGTGGAGGCTCTAACGCTCTGGGGCTTTTTCATCCATTTTTTAATGACAAAAAAGTTAAGATGATAGGCGTAGAGGCGGCTGGTTATGGGCTAAATACAGATAAACATTCGGCAGCTATTTTAAAGGGAAAGACTGGGGTTTTGCATGGCAGCAAGAGTAAGCTTTTGCAGACAAAAGATGGTCAGATAAGAGAAGTTCATTCTATTGCTGCAGGTCTTGATTATCCAGGAGTAGGTCCAGAACATGCCTATTACAAAAAGATTGGCCGAGCTGATTATGTTGCGGTTGACGACAAACAAGCGATTAAAGGATTAAAGTTGCTTTGTAAGACTGAAGGCATTCTTCCCGCTCTTGAAAGTTCACACGCTATTGGGTATTTAGAAAAGTTGGCTAAAAAAGTAAAACGCAAATCCAGCGTTATTGTCTGTCTGTCTGGACGAGGTGATAAAGACGTTTATGAATTAAAAGAAATCGTTTAAAGGAAATTCCTCTAGCGTTCCGTAGAATTGGAGCTCATTTATGAATCGAATCGATCAAAAATTTGAAAGTTTAAAGAAACAAAAGAAAAAAGCTTTTATCGCGTTTATCACCGCTGGTGATCCGAGCTTGAAAGTAACTGAAGAGCTTGTTTTGGCGTTTGAAGAAAGTGGTGTCGATATCGTTGAGCTTGGGGTTCCGTTTTCTGATCCTTTGGCAGACGGACCAACGATTCAAGCGGCGTCTTATCGTGCTCTTAAAAATAAAATTAATATTCCGAGAATTTTTAATCTTGTAAAACGTATCCGAAAAGTTTCTGATATCCCAATTTGTCTGATGACGTATTATAATCCGGTATTTTATTGTGGAGATGCAAGGTTTGTGCGAGAGGCAAAAAGCGCTGGTGTCGACGGTGTTATTATTCCAGATCTTCCTCCGGAGGAGGCAGGTGCGCTGATTAAAGAATCGAAGAAAAAGGATTTCTCAACCATATTCTTTTTATCGCCGGAAACAAAGAAAGAGCGTATTAAGATAATCGAAAAAGCATCAACCGGGTTTGTTTATTATGTATCAATCGCAGGTGTGACAGGTGCACGCAAAGCGTTACCGAAAACCCTCAAAGAAAATTTAAAGAAAATAAAGCGCGTGGTTAAAAAACCTCTATGTGTTGGTTTTGGTATTTCCACCGGATCTCAGGCTAAAGAAATTTCTGAGGTGTCTGATGGCGTCATTGTTGGAAGCGCGATTATCAAGCAGATCATTAAGAATAAGGGTAAAAAGAATTTAGCTTCTAGCGTTGCTCGATTCGTGAAAGGTTTAGCTAAAAATGTATAAGCGTACTGATTTAAAAAGTAAATTAAGAGTTATTAGTCATCAAATGAAGGATCGCAATAGTGTTGCCGTCGGTCTTTGGGCAGGCGTCGGAGGTCGTTATGAACACGAACAAAACAAAGGAGCGGCACATTTCTTAGAGCACATTTTATTTAAGGGAACAAAAGATTATAAATGTGCAGCCATTAAAGAAGAGATTGAAGGTATTGGTGGAAGCCTGAATGCTTTTACATCAGAAGAGTGTACGTGTTATTTTGCTAAAGTTCCGTCGAAGAATGCTGTTAAAACATTTGATGTTTTGTCGGACATGATCATTCAGCCCCTCATTACAAAAAAAGATGTCAACAAAGAGCGTGGTGTTATTTTAGAAGAAATCAAAATGTATTACGATCTCCCTCAGCATTTAGTCCGTGATCTTTTAGACGAGCTTTTATGGTCAGGTCATCCACTGGGTCAGAACTTGGCAGGAAGCCTTGAAACAGTGGGAGCGATGAGTTATCAGGATTTAAGAGATTTCCATCGAAATTATTATATTCCATCTAATATTGTTGTTTCGGTTTGTGGCGGTATGGAGCATGGTAAAATTCTTAATCTAGTGAAAAAGAAATTTAAAGGTGTCACGCGTACTGGAAATATTCTTTGCCAGAAAGTAAAAAGTGCAGAAGCGGGACCTAAGGTCAAGTTTTTCAAAAAAGATATTGAGCAGATGCATTTGGCCCTTGGCGTGATAGGTCTTGATCGCCAACACAAGGATCGATACGCACTCGGTGTTTTAAATATTATTTTGGGTGGCAATATGTCTAGCCGGCTTTTTAATGAAGTTCGAGAAAAAAGGGGCCTTGCGTATTCGGTTTCTTCAGGAGTTAAATCCTTAAAAGATACGGGTGCCTTTATTGTGCGGGCAGGCGTTCATAATGAAAAGATCGTTGATGCGGTTGATGTGATCCTAAAAGAGCTTAAGAAAATAAGTCAAAAAAAGGTTGGGGCAAGTGAATTTAAAAGGGCTAAAGATTATCTTTTGGGCCAGACCCTTTTAAGCCTAGAAGACACTGCTGAGCATATGTTTTGGCTGGGAGAATCTGTTGTTTCAACCAATAAGGTTGAAACTTTAGAGAGCGCAATCAAGAAGGTAAGAAGCGTTACTATGGCTGATGTTCAGCGTGTTGCCAAAGCCCTTTTTAAGAAGGATCATATGAATTTAGCTCTTGTGGGGCCTATCAAAAAGGATCAAGAGAAAAAAATTCAGTCTCTACTCGGTTTGTGAATTCTCAGAGTTTCATTTTTACATAAGAGGACGAGCGTTTTATAGTCATTTTGATTTGACAAAATCACAAATATCCGATAGACTTTATACAATTAAGTTACTACATAAACGAAAGGAGTTTCAATGGAAGAGTTATCTTTTTACGATGTTAAGTCAAAGGCAAAATTCAACGCATCTGAATACGAGGTTAGAGAAAAAAGTGGCCGTTTTTTTGCTGTTGCAAAATCTCAAAGCGGAACACACGAATGCTGGAGAGTCCTTTCTAAGGACCAAGCAGCAAAATTAAAGAAGTAAATAGGTTAAAGCGAATTTATTTATAATACACTGTAAGATTTTTCTTACGGGCAAATTGTACATTAGGCTCGGTTAAGAATTGGTAAAAAAATCCTCTGTTACTACTAAGCAAACCCAGCGGACCGCAAAGAAGACTATTCAATCGATTGTAGAACTTGCTTTAAGCAAAAAAGCAGAAGATCTGGTTGTGCTTGATATTCGGAAAGTGGCAAATTTTTGCGATTATTTTATTATTTGCTCTGGAAATTCTGATCGTCAGGTCAAGGCTATTGCAGATGGGATAAGGGAAGGCCTTGGAGAACAAGGTTCTTTTGTGGCACGTGCGCAAGGTTATCGGGACGGCAAATGGGCTATTCTTGATATTGGCGATGTCGTGGTTCATGTCTTCGAGAAGGAGTCTCGGGAATTTTATGGGTTAGAACATCTTTGGCAAGGCGGAAAAAAAATCGACTGGCAAAATTAAGTTTCGCTCATGCTAGCAAATTTAAAGACCCAACTAGAAGATCTTATCAAAAAATCGCTCAGGGGAGCCTTAGAAGGCTCCTTTGAACTTCCTTCCATTGAATTAGAAAAACCAAAAGAAAAATCACATGGCGATTTTTCATGCAACGTTGCTTTACGTTGTGCAAAAATTCTTAAAAAAAGTCCTGTTTCTATTGCTGAAGAGTTTAAGGGGCTTATCGCTCTGACTCTTGAGAAGTCTTCCCTAAAACATAAGATTAAATCCATTGAGATTAAGGCACCTGGATTTATCAATTTTTCTTTATCTAATGAAACATTTTCCGATATTCTTACAGATATTTTACGCTTAAGCATTCAATTTGGAAAATCAGACATTGGAAAAGGTCAAAAGATTCAGATTGAGTTTGTGTCGGCTAACCCTACGGGACCTTTGACGGTTGCACACGCACGTCAGGCTGTGGTTGGAGATGCGCTTGGCAATATTCTAAAGTTTATAGGCTTTGAGGTTAAGAAAGAATATTATATTAATGATGAAGGTAATCAGGTCAAGATTTTAGGTCAATCTATTAATTTGAGAGCCCAAGAAGCGCTTGGCGAGACTATTGATTTTCCAGAAGATCATTATCAAGGAAGCTATATTAAAGATATTGCGAATGAGTTTTTAGAGAAGAATCAGATTAAGAATGTTCAAGGGCTTGAAAAGAAGAATGAAAAAGATTTTGAAGAATTTGGTGTTTCTTATTTGTTAGACAAGATAAAGGATGATCTTAAAAGTTTTGGCGTTCAGTTTGATGTTTGGACGTCGCAGGCCAAGGTTGCCACGCAAAAGAATATTGAAAAAGCTTTAGAGTCTATTGATAAAAAAGGATATATCTATGATCAAGATGGCGCAACATGGTTTCGCACAACAGAATTAGGTGACGATAAGGATCGTGTTATCAAGAAATCTGATGGTCAATATACATATCTAGCACCAGATATTGCGTATCATAAAGATAAGTTTGAACGTGGATTTAATCGTGTTATTAATATCTTAGGCCCAGATCATCATGGATATATTTCGCGATTGAAGGCGGCTGTTGAAGCGCTTGGATATGATTCGAAAAATTTAGATGTTTTGATTGTTCAGCTGGCAACGCTTTATCGTGAGGGCAAGCCTTTATCGATGTCAACGCGCAAGGGAGAGTTTATTAGCCTTCGCGAAGTGATTGACGAGGTTGGTGTTGATGCAGCTCGATTTTTCTTTTTAATGCGGCATATTAAGGTTCATTTGGATTTTGATTTAGAGCTCGCCAAAGAGCAGTCTTCAGAAAATCCTGTTTATTATATTCAGTATGCGCATGCTCGTATCAATAGTATTTTTGCAAACGCAAAGGAACAAAATTTAAAAGCTTCAAAAAAAGAATTTTCATTTCTTCAGGCTCCCGAAGAAATTGATTTAATCCAAAAAATGGCATCGTTTGAGGATGCACTTTCAATCTGTTTGACTCAGCTTGATCCGTTTGGAATGGTTTCGTACTTGATGGATTTAGCAGGTTGTTTTCATAAGTTTTATGATAAGTATAAAGTTATTGGAGATGATCCAAAATTGTCCTCAGAGCGTCTTGCCTTAGTTGAGGCTGCGCGCATTGTGTTTGCCAGTGGACTGAAGCTTTTAGGCGTCAGTGTTCCGGAAAAGATGTAGCCATGCCCAAGAAGTGGTTTATCAAAACTCCCAATCCTCATTTGCAAGTTCGACTAAGTAATGTCCTTAATATTCATCCCATTGTTTCTCAGCTTTTAATCAATCGATCAGTCGAAACTCCTGAAGATGCTAAACGATTTTTGTTTAGTGATTTTAAAGATTTGCATGATCCCTTTTTGTTAAAGGATATGGACAGAGCTGTTGAGCGCATTAAGCAAGCGAAAGACAAAGGGGAAATTGTTCTTATTTTTGGTGATTATGATGTTGACGGGGTGACCTCTTCCGCGATTTTAGCAAAAGCCCTTAAGAAGTTAGGCATTAAAGTTATCAATCATATTCCTCATCGCTTAACAGACGGATATGGATTAAATCATGAGATTGCAAAAGAGGCAAAAGAAAAGGGCGTGAGTCTTTTGATTTCTGTTGATTGCGGAATAAGTGCGATTGAAGAGGCTGAAACATTGAAGGCGCAAGGGATTGATCTTATTGTTGTCGATCATCACGAACCCTTAGAGGGAAAAGTCCCAGATGCCGTTGCGGTCATTGATCCAAAGCGCAAGGATTGTCCTTATCCGTTTGGTGGTTTGGCTGCGGTTGCGCTTGCATTTAAATTGGCACAAGCTTTGCATGGCGTTCAATACACTGACGATCTTGATTTGGTTGCGCTTGGAACGATTGCCGATGTTGTTCCTCTTTATGGAGAAAATCGAATTTTTGTAAAATCAGGATTGCCGGCTATTGAAAAAACAAAGAATTTTGGACTTCAGGCTCTTATCAAGGGCGCACGTATAAAAAAGAAATTAACACCGCGTCATGTTGGGTTTATTTTAGGACCTCGTATTAACGCGATGGGTCGCATTGATTCAGCAGAAAAATCTTTGGATCTTCTTTTAAGCGATAGCTTAGAGGAGGCAACAAAGATTGCGCAGGTCCTAGAAGATCATAATCGTCAACGTCAGAAGATGCAAACTGAGATCATTGATTCTGCATTAAAGAAGGTAGAGCAAGAAATAAATTTTAAAACAGATCGCGTTATTGTGGTTGGAGAGCAAGGATGGCATAGAGGAGTTGTTGGTATTGTGGCCTCAAGAATTATGGACACATATTATCGTCCCACGATTGTTCTTTCCATTGAAGATGGAGTAGCCGTGGGGTCGGCAAGGTCTATAGAGGGATTTCATTTTTTTGATGCGCTTAGTCAATGTGCATCGCTGTTGGAAAATTATGGTGGACATAAATATGCTGCAGGTCTGACAGTAAAAGAAGAAAACATTTCTACCCTTCGAGAGAAAATGAATCAAATTGCTTGTGAAACTCTTTGCGCGGACGACCTTATTCCTAGCCTTTCAATCGACTGTGAAATTCCATTTTCAAGTGTGAACATGGATCTGGTCAATCTTGTCAATAAGCTTGAGCCGTATGGAGAGGGAAATCCAGAACCGATATTTTGTTCGCGCGCTGTAACCGTTCAAAGTCCACCCGTAGTGTTGGCTCGTGGGACTTTAAAATTTTGGGTTACGGATGGTATTAATGTTTTTTCAGCCGTTGGGTTTGGAATGGAAAGTTATCGCAGTGTTGTTGAGAAGGGAAAAAAGATAGACATCGCCTACAAGATTTCTATAGACGATTGGAATAAAAAACCGACAGTTCAATTGGAGTTAAAAGATATTAAAGAGGTGCTTTAAGCTGCTTTTGTGATTTTTCCGGCTTTGATGCACTTTACGCAGACAGAAGCCCTTTTAACGGAGCCTTTTAAGATAATTTTAACGCTTTGTAGATTTGGGGTAAATCGTCTTGGAGATTTTCCAACGATTTTCTGACCTGCACCACCTTTTCGAACAGCCATACCACGTCTTTTGTATTTACGTCCAGCGATCGATGTTTTCCCGCATATTTCACATGTTTGTGCCATAATTCTTCCTTATTTAAGTAATGAGCCTCCAATTAGGATGCGAGGCTGAAATAGAAGTATACTAAAAAATGACGTTTTGTCAAGCAGGAAATTGGTCTAAATGCCCTATAAAACTAGGGTTTTTTTATTTTGGTATATCTGCTATAATGACATCTATAAATTTTAGATGAAGATTTTATAAGCGAGGAGACTATGAAAAGAAAAATTCTTTGGATTTTAATCGGTTTGATTATCATTGGTACCGTTGCGACGCTTTTAGTTATGCGGTCAAAATGTATGTCAGCATGTGTTGCAAGTTTTAAAGGAGCTTATCCTGAGATTGCTTGTAAATACGAATGTTCTATTCTTAATAAGTTTAAAAAACCATCAAAATAATATAGGCTATGTCTAGCGAGATTGCCGCAAAGCTTAATCCTGAGCAAAAAAAGTCTGTCATTCACGGTGATGGGCCGCTTCTCATTATTGCCGGAGCCGGCACAGGCAAGACAACAGTCATTACCCACCGTATTGCACATCTCATTGTTGATGAAAAAATTAAACCAAGTGAAATCCTAGCGTTGACGTTTACAGATAAAGCAGCCTATCAAATGCAGGAAAAAGTTGACATCTTGGTTCCGTATGGTTTTACGGATACTTGGATTTCGACATTTCATTCCTTCGGAGATCGCGTTTTAAGAGAAAATGCTTTAGAAATTGGACTTGATCCGGATTTTAAAGTTTTGACTCGCCCACAGGCCGCTGTCTTTTTTCAGGAAAATCTTTTTAAGTTTCAACTCAAGCATTTTCGTCCTTTAGGAAATCCTATAAAATTTGTTGATGCGATGATTTCTCTTTTTTCGAGAGCACTCGATGAAGATGTTTCGCCACAAGAATATTTGGTGTACGCAGAAGATTTAAAAAAGAAATCAGCGGAAAATCCAAAAGACGATGCACTCGCCCAAGAATCAGAACGTCAGATGGAGTTGGCGGTTTGCTATAGACAATATCAGGATCTTCTTTTAAAAGAGGGGAAGCTTGATTTTGCGAATCAATTTTATTTATCACTAAAATTATTGCGTGAGCACCCACGTGTTTTAAAGCGATATCAAAATCAGTTTCGTTATGTCTTAGTCGATGAATTTCAAGATACCAATTATGCGCAGTTTGAGCTTGTGAAACTTTTGTCAGGTGGACATCGCAACTTAACTGTTGTTGCGGATGATGATCAGTCGATTTATAAATGGCGAGGGGCAGCGGTTAGCAATATTATGAATTTTGTAAAGATGTATCCTGATAGTGAGAAAATAGCATTGACGCAAAATTATCGATCCACACAAATCATTTTAGATGCGTCTTATCGATTGATTCAAAACAATAATCCAGATCGTTTTGAGGTTCAGGCCAAGATTGATAAGAGATTAATTGCACAAGACAAAGCCGGACAGATACCTAAGCATATGCATTTTGATACGTTGTCTTCAGAAGCAGATTGGGTGTCTGAATACATCGAAGAATGTTTGAAGAAGAAAAAGTATGAATATAAAGATTTTGCTATTCTTGTTCGATCGAATGCAACGGCCGATCCTTTTATTCGGGCTTTAAATATGCGTGGCATTCCGTGGCAGTTTAGCGGCAATCAAGGATTGTATTCTCTTAAGGAAGTTCGTTTGTGTATTCATTTCTTGCGCGTGATTGCGAATCCTGCGGATTCGCTGAGTTTGTTTTATTTGGCAACATCAAATATTTATCAAATTCCAACGGTTGAATTAACGCAAGTGATGCATTGCGCGAAAAGACGCCTTTGGGATTTGTTTTTTACTTTAAAGCGCATTGATCAGATAGAAGAGCTTTCGGAGTTGTCTGATGAATTTATTGAAAAGAAAGATCAGTTTTTAAAAGATGTTGAGCGATATATTGATTGGGCAAAAGATTATGCAACCGGAAGGTTGCTGTATACGTTTTTAACTGAGACGGGATTTATTGCGGGTCTTGTGAAAGAGCAAAATATAGAAAACGAAGACACCTTAAAGAATATTGCAAAGTTTTTTGATATTGTTAAGAATTTTGAACACGTCACAAACGAAGATCGAGTTTTGTATTTTATTCAATACTTGGATATGATGATTAATGTCGGTGATGATCCGGCTGTTGCCGAGGCTGATATGGATACGCCTGCCGTCAATGTGATGACATTGCATAAAGCCAAGGGTTTGGAATTTCCGGTTGTTTTTATGGTGAGCCTGATTGAAAAAAAGTTTCCGTGGCCACGGCGAAGCGATCCGATTGAGCTTCCTTGTGAATTGATTAAAGATATTTTGCCTTTGGGTGATTTTCATATTCAAGAAGAGCGAAGACTTTTTTATGTGGGGATGACACGTGCCGAAAAAGAATTATTTTTAACATCGGCTATTGATTACGGAACGAAGCAGCCTAGAAAGGTCAGTCGATTTGTTGTCGAGAGTGTCGAAGAAAAAAAAGATGTGCAAACAATCAAGGCAAGCGCTTTGCAAGCTATCGAGCGTAATGCGCCAAACGCAACACCGCCTGTTTTAAAGAAAAGTGTAATCGCTTGCGAAGAAATTTTGAAATTAAGCTACTATCAAATTGATGATTATTTGACGTGCCCTCTAAAATATAAATATATTCATATCCTTCGTGTGCCGATTATGACGCATCATACCGTTGCCTACGGAAAGGCGTTGCACGACGCGGTCCAGCTTTATCATCAGAGAAAAATGGATGGTCGCAGCGTTACTCTTGATGATGTTGTTGAGGCATTTGAGAATTCATTGAAAAAACATGGATTTTTATCGAAGGAACATATTGATCTTCGTGTTCAGAGTGGAAACCAAGCGCTTAAGAATTTTTTCTTGGAACAAGAGCGATTAAAAATTATTCCTTTGTTTGTTGAAAAAGAATTTTCGTTTATGATTGAAAATAATCGCATTGTTGGAAGATGGGACCGCGTGGATGTCCTCGATGGCGTTGCCACGGTTATTGATTTTAAGTCCTCTGAAGTTAAAACACAAGTTGATGCCGACAAAAAAGCAAAAGCAAATTTGCAGCTTAATCTTTATAGTCTTGCTTATGAAAAAATGACAGGAACTTTCCCTGATTTTAAAGAGCTCCACTTTTTAGAGACGGGATTAATTGGACGAGCACAAGTAACGCAAAAGGATATCGAAAAGATATTAACGGCCGTTGAAGATGCCTCCGATGGTATTCGAAAAGGAATCTTTGAACCAAAGCCAAATTATTTGGCGTGTTCCTATTGTGCGTATAATCAAATTTGTCCAAAATCGTCGGAGGGAAAGAGGTAAGGAAATTCCGCAGTTTTCGCTTCGCTTCGCAAAGCGAAGCAAAATAAAGCAGTTGGGGCTCATTTTAAAGAGATGATAATCATCTTTTTTAAAGATTAAGAAAAAACTAGAAATATCCTAATGAGTTATTTATCTAAGAAAAGATTATTTTGCTCAAGTAAAAAAGAATATTTGAGATTAAATATTTTATCTATTTTCAAAAGTCCTTATTTTTATGTTCTTTTTTGCGCTTTTCTTATGATTGTCCCATCTTTGCAATGGTCTTATTTATTAGATGATATTGATAATTTTTATCTTGTTTCTCAGATGAAAGGAGCAGAGGATTTTTTTGGATATCTGCTGCTTCCTGGGGATGGACATTTTATTCCTTTTTTTCGTCTTTTTTATTTTATTTGTTTTAAGTTATTTTGGCTTAATCCTTTGCTTTCTCATATTATTGTTACATTCTTTTTCTTTTTGTCAGGAATAATATTGATGAAACTCATTGAACAGCTGACACGTTCCCGGGTGGCGGGCATTTTTGCGGGAATTCTAGTTCTTCTCTCAACGGGTTACAAGCGATGCCTAGAAATTGCTTTTTCGCATTCTGTGTTTAGCTTACCGATTATTCTTTTTGCGCTTTATAGCTTGATAAAATATCAGCAAACGAAGAAATCATGTTGGCATTTTTTCGTTATGGCATGTATTGTTATTGCACCTTTATTCTCAGCAATGGGAATTTTGACTGGGGCATGGGTTATTCTTTTTACGTTTTTGTGCCTTGACGATAGGAATTGGAAAAAAACATTGGCCGGACCTTTTGTGGTCTGGGTTTTAAGCGTTGTTCTTTTTCTAATGGAAACAAGGGCTATTTCTACGATTGCAAATCCCATCGAGCGTTTATTGAATACTGCCTTGTTGACAGGCAAGGCCCTCTGGATTTATACTTTGCCCTGCTTGACCTCCTATAAAGATTTGTCTTGGTTTTTGTGTGTTTTTTTCTTTTTGATGATATTTGTTCAAAGAAAAAGGATTAATTTTAAGATAGTTACTTTCTTTATTTTGTGGATTATTGGTAATTATTTCTTTGTTTATTTTGGACGAGGCAAGTGGGGGATGCGGCTTATTTATTCTCCGAGATACGCGTTCTACCCCTCTTTTGGGATCGCGTCCATCATTTGCTTAGTTCTAGGATCCATTGTGCAAAGTAAAGAATGGATTTATTCTCTTAAATGTAAAAAGAAGATATTAATTCCTATTCTTATTTTTCTTGCTGCCGCACATGTTGCTTATCAACATAAACTAATTTTGCAGCAAACAGAAAAGAAAAAAAGTCTTTTTATTATCGGTCTTAATATGGAATCCGCACTGGAACATTATTTGCAAGAAAGCGGTAATAAGCAGATTTTTCTAGAAGATAAGCAAACGGGCTTGAGAAGTCTTTTTCCTGGTCCACGTTTGATGAGCTATTATACGTCTTTTTTATTAAGAGATGACTTGAAGGGGAGCATTGTTTGGACAGCTGATAAAACAGATTGGGATTTTCTTCAATATATTAAAATGAAACAAGCCCAATATTTTGAATTCTTTGAATTATTGCAAGATGCGCAATATTTTGAAAATGAGAGAGTTTTAAAGGCACGAGATTCGTAATTTATGAAGAGTCTCAAGAGTTTTTTGGCGGACTAGGTAGTGTTCCATAAACCTGGATCTCCTTGGGATAAATTTTTTTGTCGTTTTGTTTTTGTTGAAGCAAAGCAAGCGAAGTAACAGGGCTCATTTAAAAAATGTTAAATGATGAAAAAATACGTTATGACGAATTGCAAAGCAGGCAGCAGCGCGATTGGGAAGATCGTTGCCTTCATTGTGGTGCGTGCTGTGGCATAAAGGATGAGGATCCTTGTGAGCACCTTCAGATAGACAACGAAGGGAAATCTCGTTGTCATATTTATGAAAATCGTTTTGGTTTTCACAAGACAAAATCAGGGAAAAAGTTTCGTTGTGTTCCCGTTAGAGATATTTTGCACAAAAGCTGGCCTGGAGATGATCAGTGTGCCTATAAACATAATAAGGACTAATGTTGACAGGACGCATCTCTCGCCTTAAAATAAGTTTTAATATTCGTTTAGTTGACTGTAATGGAGGCGTACTGCATGTATAGAGAGCAGCTTAAAGTTTTAGATTGCACAATTCGTGATGGGGGGCTGATTAATAATCATGATTTTGATATTAAGTTTGTTCGGGAAGTTTATAGGGCTGTTTCTCAGTCTGGCGTTGATTATATTGAGCTTGGGTATAAGAATTCAAAAAAGCTTTTTTCTGAAAAAGAATATGGGCCTTGGAAGTTTTGCGATGATGATGTCATCAACCAGGTTGTTGATGGCATTGAGTCCGATGCCAAGGTGTCGGTTATGGTGGATATCGGGCGTGTTGACATCGCTGACGTTAAGCTTGCAAAAGATAGCCCCATCGATATGGTGAGAGTTGCGTCCTACGTAAAGGATATTGATAAAGCGATTGCTATGGCTAATGATTTTCATAAAAAGGGTTATGAAACGACGATTAATATTATGGCTATTTCGAGAGATCAAGGTCTAGAGCTTACGCAAGCTTTGCATCAGATCGAAAAGGAATGCGAGGCAAAGGCAATCTATATCGTTGATAGTTTTGGATCTCTTTATCAGGAATCGACTGAAGACTTGGTAAAACAATTTAAAGATATTTTAAAGACAAAAGAGGTTGGATTTCATGGGCACAACAATCAACAGCTTGCGTTTGGAAACACAATTGAGGCGATTATTCACGGAGCCAATTTTTTAGATGCGACTGTTTATGGCATCGGACGCGCTGCTGGCAATTGTCCGTTGGAGCTTCTTGTCGGATTTTTAAAGAATCCAAAGTTTGATATTCGGCCGATTTTAGAATTAATTTCTAAAGAATTTATTCCGTTACGTGATAAAATTGAATGGGGATATATTATCCCGTATGCGATTGCTGGAATGCTCAATGAGCATCCTAAGCTTGCTATGGCGTTACGAAAAAGTGAGCATAAAGAAAATTATCGTGAGTTTTACGAAAGCCTGACAAGCACGGAAACAGAATAATTTAAAAATAACGGAGGGCCTCATGCCTAGAAAAAAAGTTGTTATTTTTGATGATGAGATCGACATGCTGACAGTTACAGAAACGATATTGACAAGTCATGGATTTGATGTTGCGGCGTTTGATTCGCCTAAGAATGCGATTGAGGATATTAAAAGAGAAAAACCAGATTTAATTCTTTTGGATATCAATATGCCTCATAAAGATGGATATCAGGTGTGTGACGAGATACGATGCGATGATGAGATCAAGCATATTCCAATTATTGTTTTTACGGCTCAGACCATTGAAAAAGATTTAATTGATAAAGCCCATGAATTTTATGGTGCGGATGATTATGTTATCAAGCCTTTTGAAGCTAATGATTTAGTTGATAAAATTAATAAGAATATTGCAGGAAGCGACTGATGGAAAAGGGCATGTATAAAATCTTAATCGTTGAAGATGACGTTGATCTTGCAACTGTTTTGCAGATGAATCTTGTATCAAAAGGGTTTGAAGTTTTTATCGCACACGACGCAATTTATGGCACAAGTTTAGCACACAAAAAAGAACCTAATTTGATTATTTTGGATATCAATTTGCCGGGTGGTGGAGGCTTAACGATGTTGAAAAATGTGAAGATGTCAATTAATACAAAGACGATTCCTGTTATTGTTCTTTCGGGGACAGAAGATGAACAGCTTATTCATGAAGTTTTGCATGGCGGAGTAGAAGATTATATTAAAAAACCTTATGACCTTGAAGATTTATGTAAAAGAATTAGGCATGTTTTGCATATTGCTGAATAGTTTTGAAAAAGAATGTTATGTTTAAAAATCTTAAATTAAGACCTAAATTTTTTCTTTCCTTAGTCATCATATCGATTATTCCTCTTGTTGTTATCAGTTTATTTAATTATTTTTATACAAAATCTGAGTTGAGAGAAAGTACGGTTGCGAATTTGCGTGCTCTGAACGATTCTCGCGTTGCTCATATTAATCAATTTATCCGTCTTCGTCAGGAGCAAGCTAAGGAGCTTGCTGGTACTTATGTTATACGCCAAATTGATCCGCAGGGAGCAAATTCACCTCGAACAGTCCAAACTGTTCAAAGCGACATTGAATCCGTTTATAGTGAAATTAAAAAAACACCTCGAAGTGATTATCGGGATATTGACCTTGCGTCATCTATTGCCAACATCAGCGTTTGGGATATTCATGGTAATATTATTGCCAATACAAATCGTTCTCTTATCGGAAGAAAAATGCCGTTTAAGTTTTTACATATTCTCTATAGCAAGGGAACGTATTTCATGGGATTTGAAAAAGATCCTTTGACGAATGAGCAGTTTTTAACAATTTTGGAAGGTGTTCGAAATTGGCAGACTGGAGAATATTCTGGTGTTGTTTTCTTAAAAAGTGATGCCAACGTTCTTGACGAGATTACCGCAGCGCGAAAAGGATTAGGAAAAACGGGGGAGACGTATATCGTTAATAAATCAAGATTGATGATTACAGAATCTCGATTTGTTAACGATGCGATTTTAAATTTAAGTGTAAACACGAAAGCTATTGATGCTTGTTTTGGTTCTGAAAAAGGGGAAAATCCAGAAATTTACAAAAATTATAAAGGCAATATCGTCTTGGGTGTTCAGAGATATTTGCCAGATCAGCAATGGTGCGTGGTTACGGAAGTAGCGGCAGATGAGGCGTTTGATCCTGTGATTGCATTTCGTAATCGTATTTTTGTTGTGGTTGGGTGTTTAATTATTTTAATTTTATTCTTAGTTTATGTTGCGGGGCGTACTTTCGTTCGGCCTATCTTGCAAATCAGAGATGCTTCCCTTAAGGTCGCAAGAGGCAACTATGATGTTTTAACAGAGGTGAATAGCGAAGATGAACTTTATGATCTTTCTCGATCATTTAATCAAATGACTAAAGTTTTGGCAAGCACAACCGCGCAGCTTGAAGAAAAGAATGAAATTTTGGAGAAGCAAAAAGAGGAGCTTAAGAAGCTCGATGAATTAAAATCAGAATTTGTTTCCATGGTTTCGCATGAGCTTCGAACGCCAATGGCAATTATTAAGGGGAGTCTTTCGCAGCTGGCTGATAAAACCGTAGAAAATACTGAAGAAATACGGCAACGACTTATTTCAATTTCTTTAAATAATATTAGACGTTTAACGGAGATGATTAATAATTTGTTGGATTTGTCTAAAATTGAAGCTGGAAAGATTGAGCTGCGCAAAGAAAATGTTGACATGGTAAGTGTCCTTAGAGAAATATCTCAAACGTTTGAATTAAAAGCCAAAGATCATAAAATTGAAATGCGATATCGCTCTTCTCCTGAAAGTATTATGATTAATATTGATCGGGATAAAATTATTCAGGTTTTTATGAATTTAATCGGTAATTCTATGAAGTTTGTGGAAAAAGGTTTTATTGAAATTTCGGCTGAAGACAAGGGAGATCACGTGCTGTGCATGGTTGAAGATTCTGGTCCTGGCATTTCAAAAGAAGATTTAGAAAAAGTTTTTAGCAAGTTTCAGCAGCTTGGCCATAAAGTGGTCAATGATCCTGGGACAAAAGGAACGGGCTTAGGCCTTTCCATTTCAAAAGGTTTAGTTGAGCTTCACGGCGGAAGGATTTGGCTAGAAAGTGAGTTTGGGGTTGGAACAAAGTTTATCTTTACCCTTCCAAAGAGAGAAGTAGATTTTATTGACAGTTAAAGATAGGAATGATTTAAGAAAAATGAGTGCAGGCAGATGTGATTTTTTTACAGTTGCCCATATTTTTTAAGCCTAAATTTCCCTTGTAAAAGAAAATAGAATATAGATAATATAAGAATACTTTCTACACAAAAGGATTGCCTTATGAGCGATATTGTTGCAAATATTCAAAAACTCAAGAAAGAACGTAATGCCGTTATTCTTGTGCATAATTATCAGTTGCCGGAGGTTCAGGATATTGCTGATTTTACAGGGGATTCGCTGGGATTAAGCATTGAGGCCTCCAAAACAAATGCGGATGTGATTGTTTTTTGTGGAGTTCATTTTATGGCTGAAACAGCGAAGATCTTATCTCCTCAAAAGACTGTTTTGATTCCAGAGCCTAACGCAGGCTGTCCGATGGCGGATATGATCACCAGAGAACAATTGCTTCAATTGAAGAAAGAGCATCCCAAGGCAAAGGTTATTTGCTATGTTAATACATCGGCGGAGGTGAAAGCTGAGTGTGATTATTGTTGCACATCTGCCAATGCCATTGAAATGTTAGAGAATGCCTTTGATGAAGATGATGAAATTTTATTTGTTCCAGACAAATATTTAGCATCTTATGCGGCATCAAAGACAAATCGTAATGTCATTATTTGGCAAGGGTATTGTCCGACACATGTAAGGATATTGCCTGAATACATCCAAGAGCTTAGAAAACTTCATCCGGAATCTAAGGTGATGGTTCATCCAGAGTGCAGCGGACCTGTCATTCAGATAGCGGATCAAGTTTTATCAACATCAGGAATGTTGCGTTATGCAAAAGAATCCAGCGCAAAAGAGTTTATTGTTGGAACAGAAGTTGAAATGGTCTATCCTTTGAGTAAGGAGAATCCAGATAAGATTTTTTATCCTGCAACAGATTTAGCCGTGTGTCCCAATATGAAAAAAACGACATTAGAAAAAGTTGAAATCTCTTTAAAGAATATTGTTCATGAAATTATTTTGCCACAAGAAATTATTGAGCGCGCGAAAAAACCGATTGATAATATGATTAAGTTTAAAAAGAATGCACAAGCAACAAAAAAATGAAAAAAAGAAAAGTTTATTTAGATAATAATGCGACAACACCTCTTCATCCCGAGGTTAAGAAGGCATTGATTGAGGCGATGGAAGTTTTTGGTAATCCTTCTAGTATGCACGAATTTGGAAGAGAGGCGAAGGCTCTTTTGGATAGCGCACGTGAAAAAGTTTCTTCTTTTATAGGGGCAAATACCGATGAAGTTGTATTTGTCGGCAGCGGATCGGAAGCGAACAATACAGTTCTTTCTATGATGGCATGCCCTTCAAAGCATTGCTGCAATTTTCAGAGTGTATCAAAAAAAATTATTACAACTAAAATTGAACATCCGTGTGTTTTTGAGGCAGCAAAATGTTTACGTGATCGCGGTATTGAAGTTGAATTTTTGGATGTCGATGAGTACGGAATAGTAAATCTTCAGCAATATAAAGATATTCTTTCAAAAGGCGGTGTTTCGCTGGTCTCTATTATGATGGCGAACAACGAGATTGGAACAATTCAGGACATCAAAGCGTTATGCCATTTGGCACATAAGCATGGAGCTTTGTTTCACACAGATGCCGTGCAAGCTGTTGGCAAAATTCCAATCGATGTTAACGATTTGAATGTTGATTTTTTAACACTTTCTGCGCATAAGATTTATGGGCCTAAAGGCATTGGGGCTTTGTATGTCAAGAAGGGGATTAATTTTTGTCCGTTGATCCGTGGGGGGCATCAAGAAAAAGGTCGTCGAGCTGGTACGGAAAATGTGCTTGGTATTATTGGTCTTGGAAAAGCTGTTGAGATGCGCACAAAAGAGATGCAGGGGGAAGAAAAGCGTCTTTTAAAGTTTAAAGATTTATTGAAAAAGGGGATCGCGAAGAATATCCCTGATATTCGATTTAATGGTCATCCTGAGGATTGTTTAGCTGGGACAGTAAATGTTTCTTTTTTTGGAGCCGAAGGGGAGGCGATTTTGCTTTATCTTGATATGGAGGGCATTAGTGTTTCTACAGGGTCAGCGTGTTCTTCTGGATCTCTTGATCCCTCTCATGTTTTGTTGGCAACTGGAGCTGGTGCAGAACAAGCGCATGGCTCAATTCGCGTAAGCCTTGGACGCGAAACAACCGAAGAAGATATTAAATATTTGATAGATGTGTTTCCGAAAGTTATTGATAAAATACGCCAGATGTCAACAGCGTATGGAAAGAAAGATAAATGATGGAACCCAATTGGGTTTATACAGAAAAAGTTAAAGAACATTTTATGCATCCAAGAAATGTTTTAAAGGATGAGGAAGGCTTTAAAGCAGACGGTGAAGGAATGGTCGGTAACATTAAATGCGGCGACCAGATGATGATGCTGATTAAAGTTAAAGATGGTGTTATTGTCGATTGTCGTTGGAAGACATACGGATGCGCATCAGCGATTGCAAGCACATCTGTTCTTTCTGAAATGATTAAGGGAATGAGCCTCGAAAAAGCATTTTTATTGACGCCTAAAGAAATTATGAAACAATTGGGATCTCTTCCGGAGCATAAAATTCATTGTTCTGTTTTAGGAGATAAAGCATTGCGTGCGGCCATCAATGATTATTATCAAAAAAATGGTATGGCAGGTAAAGTGCAAAAAGAAGGTGCAAAGATTATTTGTCAGTGCATGAATGTGACAGATCATGAAATCGAAGATGCTGTTTTAGAGGGGGCGCGGACATATTATGAGCTTCAGGAGCGAACAAAGCTTGGGACGGTTTGTGGTCAGTGTGAGATTCCGGCAAAAGAACTTTTAGAAAAATACATCAAAGAGCATTTTAACTCATAAACCTAGGGAGGGCGTATGAACAAATTAGATGCAAAAGCACTTGGATTAAGTTGTGGTATTCTTTGGGGAGGGGCAATGTTGTTTCTTGGAATTTTTGATATTTTTTCAACATGGGGAATAGGGATAACAAATTTGATGTCAACGCTTTACATTGGATATCAACCAACAATTCTAGGAAGCATTATTGGAGCTGTTTGGGGATTTTTTGATGCTGGCGTTGGAGGGTTTATTATTGCGTTATTATATAATAAGTTAGCGAAGTAATCTAAAGAAATTCTAAGAGGGCGGCCTTTTTTTGGGCCGCCCTCTTTTTATCTTTTTAATAAAACTTAAGACTTTCTTGTCGAGCAATAAATATCTATGTTATAATGATACATTATTTCGTATATTTTATAAAGGAGACCGAATTTGTCTAAAAAGTCAAAAATGACATCTTTTGAGAAATCACCTTTGATCTCTCAATTTAACATATTTTTTATCTTGATTTCTGTTATCCCTCTTGGGATTCTTTGGTATATTTATTTTCAGATTAAAGAATCAGGAAGCCTTCAGATTACAGTCGACAACTTTACGATAACACTTATTTTAGTTGTTATTGGAGTTGCGGTTGGTTATTTTGCAATGAATATGGTTTTAAAGAGGTTGCTGCGCTTAACGAAAGAAAATCAAAATGTTTTGCAAGATTTCTTAGACGATGAAAAGGTCGTGGAAATTCAGTCGAGTAGCAACGAAGTTGCTGTTTTAACAAAAACATTTAGTGAGATTCGTTCTAAGCTGGAGCAAAATGTTGAAAAGCTTGAGATGGCAAAAAGCACTCTTCAAACCGTTTTGGCTAAAGTGGGAGAAGGCATCTCTTCTGTTCAAAACATCGATGCATTTTTAGAGCTTATTTTTGAGACAATTGTCGACGCTGTTGGAGCTAAATCTGGAATATTGCTTTTCTTGGATTCAGAAAAAAGCGAGCTATATGTTCGCACGCTGCTAGGAGAAAATTTAAAAATTAAGCAAAGTGATCGTTTTAAGCTTTCTGAGTCTATTTTTGAAGCAGTCATCGAAACAAAGGAAAGTTTAATTATTCCAAGAATGGAATCTGTGGCCCTTAAATCTATTGTTAAGCAAGATTGTTTTGAATTTCCGTTAGTATGCGCACCGCTATTGGTTCACGATAAGGTGTTGGGTCTTATTGTTATTTGCGGGCGGAAAATTGATACGAATTTTACGCATGATGATGCGTCTCTTCTGACAAGCATCGCAACGCAAACGGCGGTAGCGGTTGAAAACGATAGACTTAATCTTGATGCGGAAAAAACATATTTTGATATTATTTCAGCGTTAGCTTTAGCTGTTGAAGCGAAGGATCCATATTCTCGAGGCCATTTAGATCGTGTTTCTGACTATGCACTAAAGATTGCCGAAGAGTTTGGTCTTAATGATGAAGATAAGAAATTATTGCGGGATGCGGCACGATTGCATGATCTTGGGAAGATTGGAATTACAGATGACATTCTTTCTAAAAATGGCCCTTTAACAGAACAAGAATGGGTCGTCATGAGAAACCATCCTGAAATTGGTGAAGGTATTGTGAAATCGGTCAAATCGCTTTCTGGGCTTTGCGACATTGTTCGTCATCATCATGAAAAGCTCGACGGGACAGGTTATCCAGATGGGCTTAGAGGAGATGAGATAAGCTTGCTGGTACGTATTTTAGCAGTTGCAGATATTTGTGATGCGTTAATGACAAATCGTCCTTATCGAAGAGCTTTAAGCATTGACGAGACAAAGAAAACTTTAAGAGAAATGGGCGAGAAGATTGATCAAAAAGTTGTTGATACGCTTATTTCAATTCTTTAGAGTATCCCCTTAGAAAAGTTTTATATTAAAGGAGTAAAAATGGAAATCGGAATTGTTGGGCTTCCTAATGTTGGAAAGTCGACATTGTTTAATGCTTTAACTGGCGCTGGTGTTGCCGCGGAGAATTTTCCGTTTACAACCATTGAGCCGAACGTCGGGATTGTACCACTTGCAGATTCTCGGCTAACGGTATTAGCTAAAGAGTGGGAGAGCAAGAAGGTGACTCCGTCTGGAATTCGTTTTGTTGATATTGCAGGTATCGTAAAAGGTGCGAGTCAAGGTGAGGGACTAGGCAATAAATTTTTGTCAAATATTCGCTCTGTCGATGCCATTTGTCATGTTGTTCGATGTTTTCATGATGAGAATGTTGTCAATGCAACAGGAGACTTAAATCCAATTGAAGCGGCTGAAACGATTGAAACAGAGTTTTTGCTTGCTGATTTGCAACAAGCTGAAAAAGCATATGAGCGATACATCAAGGTTGCAAAGTCAGGGGACAAAGACGCCAAAGAAAAGATTGAAATTTTGAATCTTGCGATGAAGGGTTTTAACGACGGGAAGTCTGTTCGCACGCAAAATCTTCCGCAGGATATTATCAAAGATTTTCAATTTTTAACGGCGAAACCAATTCTCTATGTTGCAAATACAAGCGAAGATGATCCGTGTGATGATTTATTGAATCCTTTAAAGGAATTGGCTGAAAAAGAAAAAACAAAGGTTGTTGTTTTGTGCTCAAAGCTTGAAGCAGAAATTTTAGAACTTCCTCAAGAGGAAAGAGAAAGTTATTATGAATCTGCTGGAATTACGACACCGGGCTTAAACGCGCTTGCTAAAGCTGGCCAAGAACTTCTTGGGCTTGTTTGTTTTTTTACGGCGGGCGAGACGGAAACAAGGGCTTGGCTTGTTTTAGAAGGGACAAGAGCTGTCAATGCCGCCGGTAAAATTCATACAGATATTGAACGAGGCTTTATTCGTGCCGAGGTTTATAAATTTTCTGATCTTGAGGCGTTAGGAAATTATCAGGCGGTTAAAGGAAAGAATCTTGTTTCTCTGGAAGGAAAAGATTACGAGGTGAAGGACGGAGATGTTGTTTATTTTCGTTTTAATGTTTAATTTAAAATGAACGAGGGCTTAATGAAAAAGATTTCCCAGTGGCAGATTTTATTTGGAGTCAGCTTGGTTTTATTATCGGCAGCTGTTTACGGCGTTCATTATTTAATTTTTAAAGATGCACATCATATTTTTATCTATTTGGTTGGCGATATTGCGTTTGTTTTTCTTGAGGTTTTATTCGTAACGCTCATCTTGCACCAGGTTTTAAGTCAAAGAGAAAAGCGTTTGATGCTCAATAAGCTAAATATGCTCATTGGAATATTTTTTAGTGAAGTAGGGACAGATCTTTTAAGAAAATTTATTGTACTAGACAAAGAATCTCAGAAAATAAGTGAAAAGTTTTGTGCAATAAGCAATCGGACGCTTAAGGAATTTTCTTTAGCGGTGGATAAATTAAAGAATCATCACCATGATATCGATATAAATGAGCAAAGTCTAATTGAGATAAAAGATTTTTTAGCTTCTAGGCGAGATTTTTTAGCTAATCTTTTAGCAAATCCCAGCATGCTGGAGCATGATTCTTTTACAAATCTTTTATGGTCGGTTTTTCATTTAATGGAAGAATTGTCACAGAGGAAAGACCTTGAATCATTATCTAAGGCGGATTGCGCGCATCTTGCATCTGACCTTGAGCGTGCGTATCGCTATTTGCTTTTTGAATGGCTTGAGTATATGAAGCATCTTAAGAGATCTTATCCTTATCTGTTCTCTTTGGCTGTAAGAACAAACCCGTTTGACCCAACCCCTTGTGTTGAAATCAGATAGAGTTCTGATATCATTTATTTCTTTTGCTTAAAATCATATTTCTTGACATATGTCATAGCAAAGAGGTAAAATACCTTTCGCCACGGGAGGAAAAAATGTGCAAGATACCATTAGAAGAACTTTTAAAAGATAAGAGAGTAGTTGAGGAAATCCAACGCCACCAATGGTTTGAGAGTGAGAAGAAGGGGCGAGATATCGGATTCAACGCGGCCGCAAAGGATTGGCACAAACGATTTGCTCAAGAATGGCTTAAATATCACGATCTAGAAATCCCTGCATAAAATTCAGATCCTGTTTGTTTTTCAAGCACACCCTTCAAATTAATTCAAAAAAGTTTAACAAAAGTCATTTTTTATGTACAATGATTAAGCATACTATAGGTACTTAAATTATTAGGAGTAGAAATGTCATTAAAGCTAGAAAAATTTAAAGATTTTAAAGGACGCTCCGGACCTCTTTTGTTTATTATTATGGATGGGGTTGGGATTGGAAAGCAAGATGAAACGGACGGTGTTTTTAGCGCAAAGACGCCTTGTCTGGATCAGCTTTTTAAAAGTAATCTTTTTACAACGCTTCAAGCACACGGGACGGCTGTAGGGCTTCCTTCAGATGATGATATGGGCAATAGCGAAGTTGGGCATAATGCACTTGGTGCAGGGAGAGTATTTGCACAAGGAGCAAAGTTAGTTGACGCATCAATCAAGACCGGCGAAATTTTTAAAACTCCTATTTGGGAAAAATTAACAAAAAATCCTGCTGAAGATAATGGCACAATTCATTTTATTGGACTTTTTTCTGATGGTAATGTGCATTCTCACATTAGTCAGCTTTTTGCATTAATTAAACAATGTGCGAAGCAGAGTGTTAAAAAATTTCGTTTGCATATTTTATTGGATGGACGTGATGTTGGAGAAAAGACGGCGTTGATATATATTAAGCAAGCAGAAGAGCTTTTTAAAGCAATCAATGATGAATTTGGGCTTGATTTTCAGATTGCATCTGGTGGTGGACGCATGATTACGACAATGGATCGCTATAACGCAGATTGGAGCGTTGTCAAGAGAGGGTGGAATACCCATGTGCTTGGAAAGGCGCGTGCATTTAAATCAGCGAGTGAGGCTGTTCAGACCTATTATGATGAAGATCCAAAGATTACAGATCAATATTTAGAATCATTTGTTATTGAAAAAGATGGAAATCCAATTGGTACAATTAACGACGGTGATTCTGTTGTATTTTTTAATTTTAGAGGGGACAGAGCTATTGAGTTGTCACGTGCTTTTGATGAAAAATATTTCAATGAATTCGACAGAGAGCGCTATCCAAATGTAATATTTGCTGGAATGATGGAATATGACGGAGATCTTAAAATTCCTAAGAATTATTTAGTAAATCCTCCAAAGATTGATCAGACAATTGGTGAATATCTTTGCGATGAAGGAGTAAAATCATTCGCGCTTTCAGAAACGCAAAAGTATGGACACGTGACATATTTCTGGAATGGAAATAAGTCGGGATATATTAATGAACAAATGGAAAAGTACATTGAAATTCCGTCTGATAAAATTCGTTTTGAAGAAGCGCCAAAAATGAAAGTTTATGAAATTACTGAAAAAGCGATTGAGCTTTTAAAAAGTGGTGAGTATAAATTTGGACGTATCAATTTTCCAAATGGAGATATGGTAGGGCACACTGGCGTCGTGGATGCGATTAAGGTATCTGTGGAAGCTTTAGACGAATGTGTTTGCAGGCTTATTGAGACGGTTAGCTCTCTTGGCGGGATTACAGTTGTGTCTGCAGATCACGGAAATGCAGACGAGATGTTTACAGAAAAGAATGGAAAACGGATTGTCAAGACGGCGCATACATTAAACCCGGTGCCATTTATCATTGTTGACCCTTTAAATGAGGGAGAATATAAAATGGCTGATTTAGATAAACGTGGATTATCAAATGTGGCCGCAACGTTGTTTAATCTTCTTGGGTTTGAAAAGCCGAAGGGCTATGACCCATCTTTAATTTTGTTTGAATAATGACGGTTGATAAATTTAATAATTTTCTTTTAACTCTACATGTATACGATATACTAAGAGATAAGAATATTTGATATTACAATGACTAAAAAACAAAGCGAACTTCAAAACGAGAGATTTCGATTAATTTTTGAGCATTCTCCAATTTCAATCTGGGAAGAAGATTTCTCATGTTTTATTGAATTGAGAAATCAGCTCAAAGAGCAAGGTGTTGTTAATTACCAAAAGCATTTAAATCAAAATCCCCGCATTGCTGCCAAGGCATTCCAAGATGTTAAAATTTGTGATGTCAATAGAGCCGCACTCCGCCTTTATGGCGCTAAGAGCAAAAAAGAGCTTATTGAACGTTTTGGGCAAACGCTTACCAAAGAAGATGTTAAAGTTTTTATTGAACAATTTGTTGCCTTAGTTGGTGGTGAGAAAATTTTCGAAGTGGAGTTTGCTACCAAAGGGTCTAATGGAAAGCGTTATGATTTATGGCTTCGCGTTGCCGTTCCCAACGAATACGAAGAGACACTGTCTAGGGTTGTTGTCACGATTGAAGATATTACAGAGCGCAAAAAGAAAGAAAATTATTTAAAACGTATTGCGCAAGAAGACAGCTTGACGGGTCTTTTGAATCACAAAATGATTACAAAACGTGTTGATGAGGAGCTTAATCGCTGTCGTCGGTATAATACACCAATGGCGTGCTTGATGGTTGATATTGATTATTTTAAGCCAATTAATGATAATTTTGGGCATCAGATTGGTGATCGTATGCTTAAGCAAATTGCAGGTTTTTTAAACAAGCTTTTACGAAATACGGATCTTCTTGGGCGATATGGAGGAGACGAATTTTTGATTATTCTAACAGGCACAGAGCAATCAGGGGCTTTTGTTGTGGCAGAGCGCATTAGAGAAACAATTGCCAGCAAACAGTTTAAACTTAATAATAAAAGTTCGATTAAATCGACATTAAGCATTGGAACAACATCTTATCCATCTAATCATGCAAAAACGACCAAGGAATTCATCCATCTTGCTGATAAAGCGCTGTATCAGGCTAAGGCAGATGGGCGAAATTGTGTCCGTTCTGTATAAATTTTACCCATTCAAAGACCTATATAAGACTTGACTATAATATATATAGATAGTATAATGGCCCAAATTTGATAGATTTATAATAAAGAAAAAGGAGGAAAAGGAATTGGTTTTATTGAAAGAAAAGAAAACAGAGTTGATTGATAATTTTAAAGTCCACGCAAAAGACACAGGGTCTTCAGTGGTTCAGATTGCACTTTTAACTGAAAGAATTACTGATCTTTCAGAGCATTTAAAGGTTCATAAAAAGGATTTTCATTCTCGCCGTGGTCTTTTGGTTATGATTGGTGCCAGAAGACGCCATTTGGCCTATTTAAAGAAAAAAGATCCCCTAAAATACGAAGAAACAATTAAAAAGCTTAAATTACGTAAGTGAGGTTAGTTAATGAATATTGAACGCATTGAGGTTCCTTTTGGGGATCAGAATATTATTATTGAGACTGGAAAATTAGCGAAACAGGCTAACGCGGCTGTTACGGTGACATGCGGAGGAACCGTTGTTTTAGTTACGGCATGTATGGCAAAAGAGGCGCAGGAAGGTGCTGGATTCTTTCCATTAACAGTTGAATATAAAGAAAAAACATATGCCGCCGGACGCATTCCAGGTGGATTTTTTAAACGAGAAGGACGTCCGTCAGAAAATGAGATTTTAACTTCTCGAATTATTGATAGGCCGATTCGACCACTTTTTCCAAAAGGATTTTTTAATTGTGTTCAGGTTGTTGCCCTTGTTTTAAGTAGCGATTGTGAAAACGCGCCAGATGTCCTTGCTCTTATGGGAGCTTCTGTGGCGTTGTCTATTTCAGACATTCCATTTGATGGACCAATTGGTTCTGTTCGTGTTGGACTTGTTGATGAGGAATTTGTTTTAAATCCAACGACTGCACAAAGAGAAGGAAGTCCTTTGGATTTATTGATTGTTGGATCAGATGATGGCATCGTCATGATTGAAGGTGAATCTGCGGAAGTTGCTGAAGACGTTGTGGTCAAAGGTGTTTCTTTTGGAGCTGAAAAATTAAAGAATCTTATTGCAGTACAGAAAGAATTGGTGCGTAGCATTGGAAAGCCAAAAGCGGTAGTTGCGCTTCAGGAAGTTAATCCTGGATTAATTAAGAAAGTTAAAGAGCTTGCAGCAGACAAGTTTTCTAAGATTTATAAAATTGCTGACAAAGAAGAGCGTCAATCAGCGGCTGATTCTTTGGCCAAAGAGTTAATTGGAGATTTGTCTGTTTTTGACGAGTTTAAGTCTGAGAAAAAAGATGAAGTTTCGGTTTCTGATGTTAAGAAGGCGCTTGAACAAGTTGAAGAAGAGGAGTTGCGACGCATTGCTTTGGAAGAAAATAGACGAATTGATGGTCGTTCTATGGAAGATGTTCGGCAGATTTATTGTGAAGTCGCTCTCATGCCTCGGACACATGGATCGGCATTGTTTACAAGAGGCCAAACGCAGAGCTTATCTGTTGCAACGCTCGGAACAGGTCGCGATGAGCAAATGATCGATGCGCTAGAAGGAAAGACGAATAAGTCATTCATGTTGCATTACAATTTTCCTTCATTTAGCGTTGGCGAAACACGTCCAATGCGTGGCCCAGGTCGTCGTGAGATTGGCCATGGCGCTTTAGCTGAAAAAGCATTACGTGCTATTATGCCAACAAAGGAAGAGTTTCCTTATACTATTCGCGTCGTTTCCGAAATTCTTGAGTCTAACGGATCTTCTAGTATGGCAAGTGTCTGTGCTGGAACACTTTGTTTGATGGATGCAGGTGTTCCGATTAAAGATCCTGTTGCTGGAATCTCTGTCGGACTTATTACAGGTAACGGTAAAGAAATCTTGCTAACAGATATTCTTGGTATTGAAGATCATTTTGGGGATATGGATTTTAAAGTTGCTGGCACTCGTAAAGGCGTCACTGCTATTCAGCTTGATCTTAAGATTAAGGGAGTTAGCGTTGATCTTTTAACAAAAGCTGTTGAGCAGTCTAAGAAGGCTCGCTTTGAAATTCTTGATAAAATGCATGCGGCATTACCATCATCCAGAGAATCTGTTTCTGAACATGCTCCTCAGATTGTTGAGCTTCACATTGATCCTTCTAAGATTGGTGAGGTTATTGGACCTGGAGGAAGAATTATTAAGAAAATCATTGCAGATACAGAAGCAGCAATTGATATAGACGATACAGGTACTGTTGTAGTCTCATCGTCCAGCAAGGAGGCATGTGACAAAGCAGTTGCGATTATTAATGGCATTGTAGTAGAGCCTGAAATCGGAAAAATTTATGATGCTGAGGTTAAGAAGATTATGAACTTTGGTGTTTTTTGTGAATTCATGCCTGG
>JAVCCC010000028.1 GCA_030765785.1 Candidatus Aceula lacicola
CACGATTAGGCCGCATAGCTCACTTGGCTATCGTCCGCCAGCACCGGAAGCAATACAGCCAAGATGGCTAAATCAACCATTGTTCTCTCACGGCTATTGGTACAACTAATAGGGGCAGGTCACCCATTATATCCGTTCTTGTGAAAAAAAGTATATTTACGCAACCTTTGCCTCAGTTTTTATCATATTTCTTATTAAAGCCAACATAGGATTTTTCTTTCTTTTATCTGCCCTTGCAATATTCGTCATAACAGATTTTGTCAAACAAAAAAAAATAACAAACAAAAAAACTTATATCCTCTGCTTGTTCTCAGTTCTTCTTTTATCTGGCTTTACTTACTGGCTTTTTCTAAAAAATCTCCCACTATACGTAATTAAGCAATGTTTTCCATATTTTCCTTCCTATGATCAGCAAAAAGCCAATCTCCTGGCGTCTTTTATAGGCTTATGGCGCGTGATTACTTTTAATATCACATCTTGGTCTTTACCAAACCGTATTTTTGCTATTATTATCGGACTGTGCTGTTTTCGTTCAAGTCAACTCCTGATAAAAAATCATCAAGATAAAAAAACCAAAGAATTCTTTTTAATCTTGGTGGCTCTAATTCTTTTTATGTTCTTCTCTCTTCATGAACTTTTCAGAAGCGCGGTCGTCTATCGTCTGCGCTGGGCCAATCCGTTTCAGATGCTTTTTATTTTTTTAGTCATTGAGTATGCGACTAGGAATTTATCAAAAATTATTCGATTTTCGCTATACGGCATTTTTATTTTTATTGCCCTTACAGCAAGCGTTCAAAGACATAATGAAATTAAACCTTTTAAAAATGATGATCATTTACTGAAATTTGAAAAAACAAACGTTTATCTTCAAAACCCTCCACGCTGGATTAATACCGTTACCTCCTGCGCAACATATCTTAGAAAAAACTTAAAAAACGATGAGACGCTTTTTGCGCTTCCATACGATCCAATCTATTATTTTGCCACCGATAAAAAGAGTCCAACTAGACAATTAATCTTTTTTGACCACACACACATCCCCGCACCGCAAGAAAAACAGATCATCTCTGATCTAGAAAAAAACCATGTTGCTTTTATTGTTTTATCAAGTCGATCTGATTCCACAGAACCTGGGCTTGGAACATTTGGCAAAACCTATTGCCCGCTTTTAAAACAATATATTGATGAGAATTTTGTGGTGATCAAAACCTTTGGTGATTGGAATGCCACACCCGGCTGGGCCTGGAATCATGCGGTAAAAGTATTAAAACGGAATAAATAACGACCTTCAGGTTCGCAACCTGAGGGTCTTGTACATACAAAAGGGCTCCTCATTTGAGGAGCCCTTTTGCTATATAGCAGACCCGACGAGACGGATGAACACATAGTTTACGAAAACGACAATGTTCGTAAATCGTAAGTGCGAATTTGTCTCGTTGACAGTTTGAGATTTGATACCCTCACTACCGTTCGGGTATTCCTTCCCCTTCGGGTCAGTCACTCGCTCTCGCTGGGCGGGCAAAGCAAGAAGTTTACGATCTCAAACTGTCAAACCCTCAAATAAAAAAGCACTTGTCCCAAAAGGAACAAGTGCTTCTTATATGGCGGACCCGACGAGATTTGAACTCGCGATCTTCAGATCGACAATCTGACATGTTAACCAAGCTACACCACGGGTCCATGAACTTCTAAAAAAAGAACAAATAATAAAATGGTGGGCAATGAAGGACTCGAACCCTCGACCCTCTGAATGTAAATCAGATGCTCTAACCAACTGAGCTAATCGCCCGACAGAATAAGCATATTACAATAAGAATAAATCTATGTCAACTGCCTTTTCTTCAAAAGCCTTACATCTAAAAGAATCAAAAAATTTAGCCTACGACTTTGCCCGCACCCATCATAATAAAGACCATAACAAAAAGCGCAACAGTCTCAATAATACCTAAAACAATCAAATAGTTTCCAAAACCTTTACCAGTTTCAGCCATAGCATCAGCTGCGGCTGCACCTGCTTTTCCCTGCATCCAAGCCGACATGCCCATGGCAATACCGCCTAGAATACCTGCACCCCATAAATAGCTTCCTTTAGCAATGGCTGTTACGATATAGTTCATAACAATCATGCCATAAATAGTTTGAGACAAGGGTGCGCCAACAAAAACCGTAAGGATAAACGGTGCGGCTTTACTTTGCGCAAAACATTTTTTCCATGCGCCAACAGCAGCCATGCCTGCAGCACCTGTTCCTAGAGCCGATCCAACGGCTGCTAAAGCTAAAGCAGCGACAGCTCCTAATTCTTGAAATTGCATTAATACTCCATGTTCCATTGTATACCTCCTCTATTAATTATTTTCCCTTTCAGCCTTTCGAAATGGATTATAAGCCATGCCTGCCCACTCCATATTCAAATGACTAGAAAATTCTAAAACGTTTAAACGTATGCCATGGACTAAAATCGCCATAGCGCCTAAAGCGATATTAAGAAGATGTCCTAAAACCAAAATCATCGCAGTGGCAAGCCCTGCAAGAAAACTATTAAATCCAATTCCAAAAGCCATTTGATTAAATGCATCAGCCACCGCCACGGTAGCTAAGCCAACCGCAAAAAGCCTAATATACGAAACAATATCTGTAAACATATTAACAATACTCATCAACAACTCACCTAATCCTAAGCCTACGGTCTTAAAGATATTTTTCTTTGGCTGGCTGAAAAACACCACTAAAGTCGAACCAGCTAAAAGCATCAGCTTGCCTGCCTGCGGTAATGGATCACCTAAAATAAGCATCTTGGCAACAAAAAACATTCCCCACAAAATTGAAATCCATCCAATTTCCGAAAGGGCGCAAAGAGATGGTATTTTTAAAATCGTTTTCCAGATATGCGCAATACTCAAATGAATTGCCCCGATCAAAAAACAAAGCATCTGCATATTCTGAGCATTATTAAGCCATGGCAAAAGCGGATTAAATATTCCTTTAATCCATGCTTGTCCAAATATGGTTCCGGTCAAAAGCCCCCAAACAATCGCACACGTGCTTAACACATACATTAAAAACAATGGGGCTTTATCTTTCATTTTTTGATTGAGCTTTATATGTGCAAATAACGTGCCGAGAAAGAAAATCACTCCATATCCGGCATCACCGATTAAAATCCCAAAAAAAATAGAAAGAAAAACTAAGAAAAACACGCTAATATCAAATTCTTTATATCCAGGCAAAACATTCATCATAGAAAACACAGGCTTGATCATATCAACCCATTTTGGATTTTTCAAAAGCGTTGGGACCTTATCATCGTCAGACGGATCTTCAATGACTAAACCCCATTTTTCTTTACGGGAGACATTTTTTACTTCCACACAAGCGCTCGACGGACAAAAACCAACAAGATACGAAAGCTCTTCGGCCGCTCCCATGCCTGCGAGCGCTTCTTTAAGCCTTAAATCAGAAAACTTTTCTTCTAAAATATGTTTGAAGCTGTTAAAACACGAATGATAACGCTTAAGTTCGTTTTTGATGTTTTGAATTTTGTTGGCATCAGCGCTTTGCGCTTCTTTCATTTGAGATAAACTGATCTGCGGAAGATGAACCTCCTGAAAACCAAGAGCTTTTTTTTCTTTGCACAAAACAAAGCAATGAGCGACCTGATCTTTAACAAAAATCTTATTACACACAACATCATCCGGTAAGTTTTTTAATTGCTTAACCGAAATCTTAAAAAGTCCTGCGTGCAAATCTTTATGAGCAAAACTCTCAACGTCTTTGGGATTAAAATCGCCCCAAGGTTCCCATTGACTAATCAAAGAATGTTGTTTGGCCATATCATCTTTAAGCTGACGAATTTGATGAACACAATCCGTAATTCGCTCAATCATTTCAATTCGTCCTGAACCTTGCGTCGCATGCGAAGCTCCCTGGCCTTCTAGAAAATGAATCGCCTCTTGAAGTGCGCGCACCTCTTCTTTGACCTCGGCCACACCTGTGCCTTCCGGAGGATTTTCGTGGATGACATGAACAACGCCAATATCACGCAAACGCATCAACGTATTCTCAGCATCTTTTTTCTGCACGACAAGCGATACTTTTTTCATTGGAATAATCATCGCGACATCTCCGCAAGCACAGCTTGCTCTATTTTCTTTTTGGCAACTTTACTTACCCCCACAGCGCTGGCCTGCTGATCGCCTAAATAAATTCTAATTTTTCTAATATTTTCAATACACTCTGGGATTTTAACTTTTTCAAACAAATTCACCCGTTGAGTAGTTGTCATCAATTCTTTTTGTAAAATCGCGATTTGTTTTTTGATGATTTCTGTCTCAACTAAAGAAGAAGAAAACTTTTGAATGGTTTCAATGCCAACGTCTACCCAAAACGGCATGAGATAAAGATCATAATCTTTTTTTTCAAACTCTGCTTTTTCAAAAATAGGAATATCTACGCCTGCGATATTATGCGTTGAGATTGAAACATTTGCAGGAGCAGTCCATTTTTCAATATCAACACCCGGATCAGCCAAAAGACCTACCCATTGATCAAGACTTGCTTTAGCTGAATCAAGATCAGTTTGTTTTTCTTTAAGAGCTTTTCGAATCTCAAAAATCTTGATTTGCAACTGCTGCTTTTTTAACTGCAGCGTCGGCAAATAATGCGAAAACTGCGCAAGATTATCACGCTGTTTTTTGAGTTCACTTTTAGTTAATTTGATCTTCGCCATATCGCTTATTTTTTAGGCCAATATTTCTCAATCAAAGTATCTTTGATTCCTGTTTCTGATGGTTCGAAGGTGCTTGATAAAATTTCCCAACCTAAATCTAAAGCTTTTTCTAAAGGAATATTTACGGATAAATCCATCAGCTCTTTTTCAAAACGGTCACCATATTTCAAAAGCTTTTGATCCCAGCCGCTCATTTGAAAGCCCATGGATTTCTTTTCTATAGTTTCTTTGTAATCCGCATAAAACTGAATCATGCGATCCATAATGGTTCTATGATCATCTCGGGTATCACCATTGACTTGTTGTTTTAATCGGCTCAAAGAACCAAACGGCTCAATACGTCCACCTTTTAGATAAAATTGTCCTTCAGTAATATATCCGGTGTTATCCGGGACAGGATGTGTAACGTCATCGCCAGGCATTGTGGTAACAGCCAAGACTGTAATTGAACCCGCATTATCAAAGTCAACAGCCTTTTCATAACGTTTGGCCAATTGGCTATAAAGATCGCCCGGGTATCCTCTATTCGACGGGATTTGCTCCATGGTAATTGCGATTTCTTTTAGCGCATCAGAAAAGTTTGTCATATCTGTTAAAAGAACAAGCACACGTTTTCCTTTTAAAGCAAACTGTTCGGCAACAGCTAAACACATATCCGGAACCAAAAGACATTCAACCGTCGGATCAGATGCAGTATGCACAAACAAAATTGATTTAGACAAAGCGCCGTGCTTTTCAAGCGTATCTCTAAAAAATAAATAATCATCATATTTTAAACCCATTCCGCCTAAGATAATCATGTCAACTTCAGCCTGCATAGCAATGCGTGCCAACAAAGGATTGTATGGTTCACCAGCGACAGAGAAAATCGGAAGTTTTTGCGACTCAACCAAAGAATTAAAAACATCAATCATCGGAATACCGGTTCGAATCATATTCTTTGGAATAATTCGTTTAGCTGGATTAACAGACGGTCCGCCAATATCAATCATATTTTCTTCTAAGGCAGGACCATTGTCACGAGGCTCTCCGCTTCCAGTAAAAATCCGTCCTAAAAGATTTTCGGAAAACGATACCTGCATCGGATGCTTTAAAAACCGCACCTTGTCGTTTGTGAAAATGCCACGGCTTCCGGCTAAAACCTGCAAAGAAACTCTATCTCCATCGAGACGAATAACCTGAGCCAAAGAAATACCGCCTTGGGTTTGAACTTCCGCAAGTTCATTGTATCCTACATTTTTTGCTTCGACCGTAATAACATCTCCGGCAATCTGAATGATTTCATTGTAAACTTTATGCATTTTCTGCCACCCTTGTCACTTGTATTTGATCTAAAACATCTTTTTCAATTTTCTTAAATTCTTCAGAATTAAATTCTTTAGTGTTCCAGTTAATAAACTTTTGACGCAGGCTTAAGAAAAATTTGCGCGCTTCCTCTTTGCTTTGAAATTCAAACTTTTTATCAATAATCTGAACAATGATATCAAAAATATACGTTTGTCGATCAGCAGCTGTAGCCTCATCGACTTCATCAAACGCATTTTGTTGTAAATATACAGAATCAAAGAAATCTCCTTTAAGATAATCGACAAAGTCTTCCAGCGTGGTTCCTTCCTCACCGATGACTTTCATCATCTGATCAACCTGATCACTTCTTTTTAAAATACGAACACCTTTTTGAACCTTCTCGATATCGATAAAACTTTCATATTTGCTCCAGCTTTGCAAAGGATCAATAGCAGGATATTTTCGCGCATTGGCACGGTCTCTGGAAAGTCCATGAAACGCGCCGACAACTTTTAGAGTGGATTGAGTAACCGGTTCTTCAAAGTTTCCGCCAGCAGGGCTAACCGCACCACCGATGGTAACTGAACCTGTTTTTCCGTCTCGAAGCTGAACAATACCTGCCCTTTCGTAAAACGATGCAATGCGTGTTTCTAAATAAGCTGGAAAAGCTTCTTCGCCAGGAATCTCTTCCAATCGACCAGACATCTCTCGCATAGCCTGTGCCCATCGAGATGTGGAATCTGCTAAAAGAAAAACATTAAGACCCATTTGTCGATAATATTCTGCAATCGTCACAGCCGTATAAACACTAGACTCACGTGCCGCAACAGGCATAGAACTTGTATTGCAAATAATAATAGTTCTATCCATCAATGTTTTTTTAGTTCGAGGGTCCATCAGCTCTGGAAATGTTTTTAAAACTTCAACAACCTCACCTGCCCGCTCTCCACAAGCCGCGATAACAACAACGTCTACCTCAGCATGACGGCTCAACAAATGCTGCAAAACTGTTTTTCCAGCACCAAACGGTCCTGGAGTACAAAATGTTCCTCCAACCGCAACCGGCACAAGCGTATCAATAATGCGAATTTTGGAAACAAGCGGTTTGGTTGGTTTTAATTTCTTGGTATAAGCGTTAATAGGCATTTTAACAGGCCAAACTGTTTTCATTCCAACATCATATGTTTTTCCGTTTACATCTTTGACTTTGGCCACAATGTCTTGTATTTTATATTTTCCTTTATCCTTGATTTCAACAACTTCTAATTCACCAGAAAGATGAAACGGAACCATAATGCTATGCTCAAATATCTTTTCGGGGACAAATCCGACTTTTGATCCGGAGCGAACCTTGTCTCCTGTTTTAACCGTAGGCGTAAAATCCCATTCTTGATTATCTTCAAGTGCGCTTAGATAAACACCTCGCTTTAAAAAAAACCCATAATTTTCAGCTAAACGCGGCAAAGGATTTTGAAGTCCGTCAAAGACTTGACCTAAAAGGCCTGGACCCAGCTCAACGCTTAAAAGCTCACCGGAAAATTCAGCGCAATCGCCAACTTTAATTGCGTTAGTATCTTCAAAGACCTGAAGCTCGGCGCGTTTTCCCCGAACACGAATAACTTCGGATTTTAACCGCTCATCGCCTTGAATAATGTACGCAACTTCGTTTTGCATAACGCGTGTAGTAAATTCAACGGACACCATGTTGCCATTGACTCCAATGACTTGTCCTTTTCTTAAATTATCTGACATATGTTCTCCTAAAAATTTTATTGTAAAATCGTTTCTAATACTTTTGTTTGTTTGTATTTTTCAAATTTTTCTCTACCCTTTGAAGAATTAATTTCTCTATAACGTTCTAAAATTTGTAGCTGCAATCCATAAACAACAAGCGCTTCAATATGAAAAATATCTCGCCTGATAAATTCATTTAATTTTTGCCACCTAAAACGATCTAATATCTTTTCTGCCTCTAGCGGATTTTCGGCCTTAATAGCACGATGAACCACACTAATCGAAGCCGAATCAACATATCGGTCTCCTCGGATATAATCTGAAGAATCCTTGCCTTGATTCTTAGCGCGAATACGAATCATTTCATTTCTAAATCTTCTATTAACTTTTGCCCAACGATCTAAAACAGGGCTCTCTGTACAAGAATCATCATAATTCAATGTAGATTTCTTTAAAATAGAAAAATCTTTTTCGCTCAATTGCTCTTGACATAAATTCAAAAAATCTTGATAAGAAAAATTAACTTCTTTATCAAAATCTAACATCGGCAAACTAGAAACAAGATAATAATATGGGCTGCTCATAAAGTTTAGTTAGCTGCGTCTTTTAGTAATTCAGCGACTTGTGGGTTTAAATACATGCTTAGATATTCTGCTAAGCTTACGTCAGTAAACTCAAACGAAGATTTGCCGGAATCAAAACTAACTGTAAATCCTGCTCCAATATCTTCCGAAGGACGAATCTCAATATTTTTTTTAACATCCTCTTTTAACTTTGCCATAACGCTACCAGACACAGCATCCAAATCTTTTTGGTTAAGTTCAACTTCAACCTTAGAACCAGCAGATTGATCCATAAAATTCTGGATAACAGTTTTTAGGACATCTGCCATCTGTTCGATAGTTAGAGCTTGAGTGGTTTCTTTTAAGATAATTTTGTTTAGGGTTTCTTGGATTTTCTTTCGAAGGTCTAAAAGCATGTCGCGAGAGGCTTGCGTGACGGCTGCCTTTGCGCTTTCCTGAAGCTTGCCGGCATCTGCTTTTGCTTTTTCAACGATAACTGCTGCTTTTTGTTCAGCATCTTTTATGATTGCGTCAGCTTTTGTTTGCGCCTTTGACTCAATCTCTTGAGCTTTTTGCTGCGCAGTTTCAAAGCCTTCTTCTTTGATTTTATTAATCAGATCTTGCACTTGTCTTCCCATGATTTTCTCTCCTAGGTATAAAACTAAACTTTAAATTTTTAAGCGTTTTGAATCTCTTTGAGTATCTCTTGTGCGGAGGCTAATGGATCTTCAGCCTTAACAATAGGGCGCCCAACAACCAAATAATTGCTTCCACTTTCGACAGCCAAAGAAGGTGTGGCCACCCTTTTTTGGTCTCCGACATCAGCATCTTTAGGTCGAATGCCAGGGGTGACAATCACAAAATCTTCTCCAAGCTCTTTGCGAATCAATGGCGCCTCATGAACAGAGGCCACAACGCCATCAAGACCGGCCTCTTTAGCTAAAAGAGCTCTCTGCACAACAAGATTTTGTATGTTATCCCTATTCACTTCGCTTGTCAAGACTGTTATCCCTAGCCCTAAAGGTTTCCGGATATTTAATTTTTGAGCGATTTTTTGAGCGGTTTGAGCAGCTTTTTCAAGCATTTCTTTCCCGCCTGTGGTATGCAATGTATACATTAAAATACTTTTATTAGTATTATTAAGATCTGGATTTCCAGATGGCTGCAAATACGTAGCAGATTCTACAGCATTCGCTACTGTATTAGGAATATCATGATATTTTAAATCTAAAAAAACTTCTCTTTCCTTGGCCTGAATATATCGAATCGCAACTGGGCCACACGATGTAAAGAGTTGGCTGCCTACCTTAAAAATATCAACAGATGGAGACAATATTTCTATAAGATTTCTAGCTTCTTCGAAAGTTCTCACATCTAACGCAACAATAAGCTTTGGTTTTTCTTGACTCATCTATTCTTCAATGCTCCCTATTAATTGTTTTATAGATTTCATTTTATTTTTCTTCATATAAGCGCTAATTCCCGTTAAAACATCCAAAGGTGCATTCGGATCAACAAAACTAGCCGTGCCAACCGCAACCATGCTCGCTCCTGCAATAATAAATTCTAAAGCATCATCAGCTGTCATAATGCCTCCCATGGCAATGATCGGAATCTTAACCTTTTGCGCAACATCATAAACCATTTTTAACGCAACTGGCTTAATTGCAGGACCGCTTAAACCACCGGACTTATTTCCTAAAATAAATTTTCGCGTTTTAATATCAATCGCTGTTGCCATCAATGTATTGATAAGGCTGATAGCATCTGCCCCACCTTTTTCAGCGGCTCGTGCAATCTCAGAAATATCTGTAACATTTGGAGACAACTTTGCAATGATTGGCTTTTGAACAACTTTCTTAACTGCTCGCACAACTTCCTTCGTTACTTTTTGATCTTGCGCAATTAATTTCTTATTTCTAAGATTTGGACAAGACAGATTAAGCTCAATGGCTTTGATAGCTTTAACTTTATCTAATTTCTTCGCCAGCGCAACAAATTCTTTGTTAGAGCCAGCCGAAATACTTGCGACAATTGGCACGCCTAAGCTGGAAAATTTCGGCATCTTCTCATTGATAAAATAATCCACGCCTAAATTTTCAATGCCAATAGCATTAATCATACCCGATGGAGTCTCAAGGATTCTTGGAGAAAGATTCCCTTTTCTTGCGCTTAGCGTAACTGTCTTTGGAACGATTGCGCCGAGCTTCTTAACATCACTTGCTTTATAATACTGCTCGATATAGTCAAATGTTCCTGACGCAACAGTAACAGGGTTTTTAAAAGTGACCTTACCAATTTTGATAGAAAGATTTATCATTTTTATTTTAAAAAAATCATTTTTAATCCAAGAATAATTAAAAAAATTCCAAATGCTTTTTTAAGTTGCGGACCAGGCACAGCCTGAATCCAATCTGCGCCAAAGTATGCGCCGAAAACAAATCCCAAAGCAATAAAGCCTGCCATCACCCAATTAACATGTCCTGCTTGATAATATTTTAACACAGCTAAAATGCCAATGGGAGGCAACAAAATAGCCAGACATGTTCCTTGCGCTTGATGCTGCGTAAGCCCAAAAAGATAGACGAGCGCTGGAATCATAATGGCTCCACCGCCAATCCCAAAGATTCCGCTAAAGATTCCGCCAACCAACCCGACTAAAAGATATAAAAGTTGTGGCATATAAAGCCTCCTAAAAAATAACTTCGTCTAACTTGAAAACCGGTCCATCTTTACAAACGGTTTTATATCCATTCTTTGTTTTTGTAGAACATCCCAAACAAGTCCCAATTCCACACGCCATGACTTCTTCTAAAGATGCTTGACCGCAAATACCTTCTTTTTGTGCAAACGATTGAACAGATTTCATCATTGGTTTTGGCCCGCATGTATAAATAAAAATCTCACCTGGATTGCCATTTATTTTAGAAAACAACTTTGAAACTCTTCCCTTTACGCCAACACTTCCATCATCTGTCGAAGTATAAACGCGGCAGCCGTTAGTCTTAAATTCTTTTAGATTAAACATATAATCTTTATTGCGCCCGCCGTATAAAAGAACCAATTCATATTTCTTTTCCTTAAAAACATCGGATAACCCCAAAAAAGGAGCAATGCCAACACCACCTGCGACCATCACTACTTTTTTTACTTTTTTTGGCGGCATACAAAACGATGTTCCTAAGGGCCCAATACAATCAATCATCGTGCCCTTGGTTTTTTCAGACAACATCTTTGTTCCGCCACCAACTACATCATATAAAATCTCAATAGATTTCTTAGATCGAAACACGCTAAATGGTCGACGGAAGAACGGCTTTAATCCGCTGCTTACACGAAGATGTATAAACTGTCCCGGCTTAATCTTAGCCTTAAAAGATTTACCCGATAAAACTAAATGACAAAGTCTTGCCGTTAGTTTTTTATTGGATACAACTTTAAAATAATGTTGGTTCTTTAACATATTATTTTTGTTTATACAAAATACTTAAGCTCACAGCAAACGCAACTCCAGCAAAGGCAGCAATCATAACTGTTTGACCCATATTAGTCTGGCGAAGAACAACTTGTTGTTGAAACGTCTCGAGCACAATGCCTAAAATTGGCCACAAAAAAAGACCTCGCTTTTCTTTTGTGCTCCACGCGATATCCCAAGGAAATGTTTGTGAAAATTTCAGACTTTTCATTTTCTTAATTTTAGGAAAAAGACGTGGTGTCTTTTTACAGTAATCCTTGTATTCTTCACCAAAAAGCTCTTCAAGATGCTTTTCTTCTTTAATCATTTGTTTGTTAAATCTTTGATAAAATGCTAAAGCAAATAAAGGCAGCGCCCACCAAGGCCAGACAATCAGCAAAAATCCTGCCCCCATTAAAAAACTGCCCAAATACATTGGGTTTCGCACCAATGCATAAAGACCATCTGATACAAGACCATGCCCTTTCTTAGAAAACTCTTTTTTGTATCCCCGAGCCGCCATGCGCAAATAAATGCCTGAAAGCATAGCTAAGAATCCAAAATAATCAAAAACATTGTCCGAAAAAATGCTTTTAGAATACAGTCCAGGAAACAAATAAAGTACTCCCGTGAAAATAATAATGGATGACAAAATAAGACTGTCAACTTGTACTCGTTTTTTCATGAAAACTAACTCCTTGCTTGTTTAATTTTCTCTATACATTCTTTAATTTTATTTTTCGCATCTTCAAGATTTTCAACTTTTATCATACCATCAATTCCCCAGCTGCCAAGATCAATAATAGGTCTTTTGTAAACAAGACCATAGCAAATCTCACAATTTGTTCCATAGCTTCCCGGAAGAGCTACGATAATATCTGCAGAACAAGCAACCATGCAATTACGAGCAAACCCAATTGATGTTGGAAGCGCGATATCAATGTATGGATTGGCATCTTTCTTATCTTTTCCTGGCAAAAGGCCAATTGTTGTTCCGCCAGCCTCTTTTGCCCCTTTCGAAGACGCCTCCATTGCTCCACCAAGGCCTCCGCAGACAAGTATAGCCTCCATCTCTGCTATAAATTTACCTATATTATGGGCTACTCGCTCCACTTCAGGTGTTAAGTCATGACTTCCGACAACGGATATAGTAATTTTCTGATTTTTCATCTTATTGCTTGGCCTGATAAGAAACCTTTCCCCCACAAATCGTTGTTTCAACACATCCTTTAAGTGTTTTTCCAATAAAAGGTGAGTTCTTTGATTTTGAAACAATTTCGCTTTTATCAAACACCCAAACTTTATCAGAATCTACAATAACGATGTCTGCATCCTTACCTTCGACAATTTCCCCTTTAGTTGTTAAGCCAGAAATTCTGGCAGGAGACACTGCCATGCGCTCAACCAATTTTCCCCATGTTAAAATTTTTGTTTCAACAAGCTCTTTAATAGCTAAACCTAAAGCTGTTTCAAACCCAATCATCCCAACAGGTGCGCGATCAAACTCGAGCTCTTTTTCTTCAGCCGTATGCGGCGCATGATCTGTTGTGATGCAATCAATCGTACCATCCTTAAGCCCTTGCTTGATCGCATCAACATCCGCCTGCGTCTTTAAAGGCGGATTAACTTTTGTGTTCGTATCAAACGATTCCACGGCATTTTCTGTAAGCGAAAAATGATGAGGGCAAGCTTCTGCTGTAACTTCAATGCCCTGCGCTTTCGCAACACGAATAAGCTCAACTGAACGTGCTGAACTAATATGAGAAAAATGAATTTTAGTTTTTAGATAGCGCACAAGCTCAATGTCACGTGACACAATAATACTCTCAGAAATATCTGGAATTCCTTTTAAGCCTAAAAAGGTTGAACAACTTCCTTCGTTCATGACACCCTGGCTTAAGGTTGGGTCCTCGCAATGCTCCATCACAAGAATATTTACCATCTTGGCATATTCGAGCGCGTGTCGCATTAACTGACCATTAGAAACTGACTTGCCATCGTCGGAGAGGGCAAGACACCCTGCTTCCTTAAGTTCAAAAATATCAGTCAACTCCTCACCATTTTGCCCCTTAGTTACAGCGCCAACAGGAATCACATTAACAAGCCCAACCCGCTTGACTTCCTTTAAAATCCCTTCAATAATTTTTGCATTATCAATCACAGGCTTTGTATTTGGCATACAAAAAATAGTTGTAAATCCGCCTTTAGCTGCGGACTTCGAACCTGACTCGATCGTCTCCTTATGCTCTTGACCCGGCTCCCTTAAGTGACAATGAAGATCAATTAATCCCGGCAAAACAAGCTTTCCTTTTGCGTCAATGACTTTATGATCACCCTCAGAAATTTTTGATAAAATCTTTTCAATGATACCTTTTTCAATCAAGATATCCTGACACTCTTTTGCAATTCCTTTAGAAGTTACAATATTTGCATTTTTTATAAGCAACGCCATTTTTTGCCTTTCTTTACTTTTCTTTTTTTCCTAATAATAAATATAAAACAGCCATGCGAACCGCAACTCCGTTAGTGACCTGCTCCAAGATAACAGAATTTTCTCCATCGGCAACATCAGCAGATAATTCGATACCTCTATTAACCGGACCAGGATGCATAATAACAACATCCTTTTTAGCCCATTTTAATTTTTCTTTATTTAATCCAAACTTGCGGACATACTCACGAACAGACGGAAGATACTTTTCTTGTTGTCTCTCTTTTTGAAGACGCAAGAACATTAAAACATCAGAATCTTTTAAGACGTCCTCCAAACAATGGGTCACTTTAACGCCTTGAACTTCGATTCCGACCGGAATTAATGTCGATGGACCGCACAAAGTCACTTTGGCGCCAAGCTTTGTTAGACCTTCGATATTTGAACGTGCGACACGCGAGTGTAAAATGTCGCCAATAATGGCTACTTTTAAACCTTCTATTTTTCCAAGTTTTTCTTTAATAGTAAACATGTCTAGCAATGCTTGAGTTGGATGAGCTCGACAACCATCGCCAGCGTTAATAATTCCCGGTGTTAAAGCATCCGCTAAAACTTTTGGAACACCTGAACTTCTGTGCCTGACAACAATCATATCAACATTCATCGCCTCTATATTTTTTGCCATATCTAATATTGACTCACCCTTGGATAACGAACTTGCGCTAACGCTCACATTCAACGTGTCTGCTGAAAGTCTTTTGGCCGCTAACTCAAAAGAAACACGCGTTCGTGTCGACGGCTCAGAAAAAAGCATGACAACTGTTTTTCCTCGAAGCGCAGGAACCTTTTTGACATCACGCGTTGAAACTTCCTTGAATGATTTTGCGGTCTCCAAAATCGATTCAATATCTTCACGCGTTAAGTCCTGTAGGTCTAGCAGGTCACCTGTTTTCCATCCACTCATTTCTGCCCCCTCTTTTTAACAATCACTTGATCTTCTTTTTGATCAATCTCGCTTAAGACAACCTGAATATCCTCGTCAATCGAAGTTGGAATATTCTTTCCTACATAATCTGCACGAATCGGAAGCTCTCGATGTCCTCGATCAACTAAAACTGCAAGCTGAATATGTGACGGTCGACCAAAATCAATTAAAGCATCCAATGCTGCACGAATCGTGCGGCCGGTAAAAAGAACGTCGTCAATTAAAACAATCTTCTTGCCCGCAAGATCAAAATCAATCAATGTTTCTCTTAAAATCGGCTGAGTGTCAACAAGCGTCAGATCATCCCGATAAAGCGTAATGTCTAAAATTCCCAAAGGAACATCACATCCTTCAATTTGTTTAATATATTTTTGTATCCTTTCAGCTAAGATCGCGCCCCGCGTACGGATACCAACAAGACAAAGATCTTCTTTACCTTTATTTTTTTCCAAAATCTCATGAGCAATTCTCATCAATGCTCTTCGAACAGTTTCTTTATCCATAATTTTTGAGTTACTGGTCATTATGACTCCTTAGGTAAACAAAAAACCTCAACACGATTTGTGTGTGAGGTTAATTCAGCCAACAAGCTTGTGCTCTTTTGAACTCCACAAATTTTGGCCTCATTTAAAAAACTCACCCCTTGACTTTTGGGTGAGCATATAGTATTCCCGATATTTTTCATTTTTAACTCCTTGCCAATCTCACAGGATCAGCTTAAAGGTTAAACTTGTTAAAGCCAAATATAGCATCTCGCTGCTACATTGTCAAGCGGACAAATAAACACCAAAATACAATCAAATGCTGTCAATTATGCAAATTCTTATTACTCTTTTTCTTAAAAGAAAACGCACATAAAAACACACATCCCCCCAAACTAATTAAACTTACACATAAACCAAAATAAAACCAAAAAGGAATAAAGCGAAACTCAATAATATGAACTCCTGGCTCTAAAAAAACACCTTTGAACAAATAATTCGCAGGATAAACCTTGGCAGATTTTCCATCTACCCAGGCTTTCCAGCCAGGGTGATAAGCGTCTAACAAGACCAGAAAACAATCTTTTTCTGCATTGGCTTTTAACGTGACACCATTGGCCCAAGTTTTCTCGATTTTTACTGGGACAATAATTCTTTTTCCAAAAACATTTACTTCAGGAAGAATATCTTGTGAATCTCTTTCAATAATAACGCGAAAAACAGCTTTCATCGCACTTTCTTTTATTGAATCTAAAATTCTTTCTTGCCCTTTTTTCTCAAAATCCCAGGCATAAGTCAAATAAGCTCGAGGAACGGTTACGTGTAAAGGCATAATCTGAACCTCTTCATTGTAAACATACCCCCCAGGATGAATCTTTTGACCAAGAACAATATACTTTACATTGGAAAAGCCTAAGAAATCGCTGCTATTAAAATCTTCCTCATCAACCTCGCCAATCTGCTCTTCACCTATCTTCTTATAAATCTCAGGATCAATTAATTTATCTACAAACTGAACATAACGATCAGGATAAAGAGATTGATGCCCTCCGAAACTATCCAGCCCATAGGCCATGGCCGTATTCTTATAAAATGCTAAAAGCTTTCCTTCTGATCTAGAGTAAAATTCTTTTTGCTTATTTTTCAAGAATTCAATATATGGAACTGTTGGAAAAGAATCAAATCGTTTAACGCGATATCTCGGATTCAAAATAAAGAGCTCAATAAGCATTAAAACAATTAAGCTTATTGCCGCAATTATTCCAGCTTGTTTTTTCTGCTTAATCTTCAAAACAAACAAAACAACGCACGCAAAAAATAAAAGAAATAACGAAAATCTAGATACTGCTAAAGCCTGACCGAAAAACCACTGTTCTCGATAAATCCAAAGATGTCCTGTAATATACGAAGCTAAAACAATTGCGATAACACTAACTTTTTGAAATGATTTTAATGGATTGCTGAGAAGCTCTTGGCATCCAAAGGCCGCTAGCAAGGCTATTAAAAAAGCAAAGATGTGCGACAAATGCCATGTTAAAAGCATAACATTAAAGATCGGTAAATGTCCGATCCATCTCGCATAAGAAAAGCTAAACATAATACCAAAAACAAATATAGCGACTCCTCCTAGAAACCAAACAAGGGACTTTCTTTCTTTTAACCAAAAACCTAAAATGCTAAGCAAAACAGCAATAACGCCTAAATAGCCCCCCACCCATGTATAGCGAACGCCATCACTAGAAAACCCTTTTGAAAAAAATCCAGGAACAAGCATAGTAAGAATTTTTACTTTGTGCTCCGAAGCCAATCCTGTCGAACCTGTATGATTTGTCCATGCCCTAAAAAAATCATCTATAAACGGAAAAAGAACAACCGCAGAAATCCCTATTCCTAAAATGTAAAAACCCAGGAGAGCTAATATTTTCTTTACCTTGTCAGGATTTTTCTTCTTAACATCCTGCCAAAATAAAAAAAGAATATATAAAGCCATCAAAAAATGTGTTAAAAAAATGTGTTCGACATGTCCAGACAGAACGCTCAACCCAATCGCTAAGCTAAAGAATGAACAATGTCTCAAGGAAGGCTTCTCAAAAACTTTATAAGAAACAAGAAATAGCAAAGGAAGCAGCATATCTGCATTAACAGTCCATATCTGACCAACAACCATGGGTCCAGTAAACATAAAAATTAACGCTGCCGTAATCCTCGGTAAATAACCAAACCCCCAAACGCTCATGAGCCAATACATCAATAACCCAGCGATTAATATTCTGAGAAGAACCACGACGTCAAGACTAACTGTATTCGGAAGAACATAGAATGCAATGTTTAGAGGAAAAAATATTCCCCCTTCCATAACAAGGCTCATCGGAGTCCCGCAAAGTTGATGAGGATTCCACAATGGGAAAATGCCTTTTTGAAAATTTGTTTTCAAGAATTGAAAAAAGGGTTCTTCGAAAGGAGCTGTATCGCAAAATACCGATGCACGAAAATCAGAAGCATTTTTTTCCTGTCCATAGGGACCGTAAGGTAACGCCTGCGCATACATCGTCGAAACCTTAAAAGTTTTTCCTGAGAACACAACATCATAGAAAAGAATCGACATGACAAGCAAAAGAAAAGCCACTGCTAAAAAGACTGATAAGTTCTTTTTCATATTCTTATTATAAAACGAATTAAAAAAAATTAAATCTATTAAGATATTTTAAGACAAATAATTACCATGAGAACCAAGAATGAAAACAAATTCTCCCCTAGGAGTCTTCTGAGAAAAATACTCAACAAGCTCACTTGCTTTTCCTTGTTTGACTTCCTCAAATTTCTTGGTAAGTTCCCGTGCGCAAACAACGATAGGATCATTTAAAACATCTTTTATGTCCCCAAGCGTTTTGACGACACGATGTGGTGCCTCATAAAAAAGAATAGTCTTTTTTCCATCCTCAAAAGTCTTAAGCTTTTTCTGACGGGCAACAGTCTTAACTGGCAAAAAACCTTCAAAAGTAAAACTGCTTGCAGGCATTCCAGAAACAGTTAAAGCCGCAACAAAAGCCGTTGCCCCAGGAATAGCAGTTATCGCAACGTCGTTTTCCTTCGCAAGTTTAATTAAAACATATCCTGGGTCGCTAATGCCTGGCGTTCCAGCATCAGAAATAAGAGCAATATCTTTTCCCTCTTGAAGCAACTTTAAGAGATAAGAAGATTTTGATAACTTATTATGCTCATAATAACTTGTCAATGGCGTTGTAATTTCGTAAGCATTTAGAAGAATCTTGCTATGACGGGTATCTTCAGCTGCGATCAAATCAACGCTCTTAAGCGTTTCAATCGCACGCAATGTTATGTCTTTGAGATTTCCAATAGGAGTTGAAACAATATAAAGCATTATTCAACCGTGACAGATTTAGCCAAATTTCTCGGCTGATCCACATCATTGCCACGTGCAACAGAAATATAATAAGCAATTAACTGTAGTGGAACAACCGCAACAATGGGCGTGAGCATTTTATATATTGAAGGAATATAAATCACGTTATTGGCATGCTGCTTAATAACATCGTCCCCTTCGCTTGCGATAGCAATAATTTTTCCTTTACGAGCACGAATTTCTTGAATATTTGAAATCATTTTCTCATATGTATCTGATCTAGGAACAATGCAGACAACAGCTCGATACTCATCAATCAACGCAATCGGCCCGTGCTTCATTTCGCCTGCCGCATAGCCTTCGGCAGGGATATAAGAAATTTCTTTTAGTTTAAGCGCTCCTTCGAGTGCAGAAGGAAAATTAATATTTCGGCCTAGAAATAAAAAACAACCAAAATGAGAATTTGCTTTAGCAACTTTTGCAATCTTTGTCTTCAATTTTAAAATCTGAGAAACTGCATTCGGTACCTTCTTAAGCCCCCTAACAATATCCTTAACCTTAGAAGGTTTAAGCTTCTTTTTAACCATTCCTAATTTTACCGCAAAAAGATATAGCATTCCAAGCTGAGCTGTATAAGCCTTTGTGGATGCAACGCCAATCTCCGGACCTGCATGCGTATACAAAACTCCGTCGGATTCACGTGCCAGAGAAGAGCCAACAACATTGCATATCGAAATAACTTTAGCTCCCTTAGCCCTTGCCTCTCGAACAGCCGCTAGAGTATCTGCTGTTTCCCCAGACTGACTAATCGCAATCACAAGAGTCTTTTTGTCAATAATCGGTGTCCGATACCTAAACTCACTTGAAACATCAATCAAAACAGGAATACGTGCTAAATCTTCAATAACATATTTCCCAACGAGACCTGCATGATATGCTGTTCCGCAAGCCACAATCACAATATCTTTTATTTTTTGAAGATCGCCGTCTTTTAACGAGAGTCCATCTAGAACAATCTTGCTTCCTTTGATCCGGCTTGCAAACATACGCGATAAAACTTTAGGCTGCTCATAAATTTCTTTGAGCATAAAATGTGCAAATCCCTCTTTTTGAACGGAATCTAGCTTGAGCGAAACTTGATGAATTTTATAAGAAACTTTTTTTCCAGCTAAATCAAAAATAGAAACACCTTTTCTCGTCATCTCTGCAATTTCTCCATCTTTGAGATAAACAATTTTACGTGTCTTATCTAAAATTGCAGGAACATCAGAAGCAATAAAGTTTTCTTTTTTCCCAATTCCAATAATTAAGGGTGATCCTAAGCGGGCGGCAATCAAACGATCTGGGTGATCAGAACTGATAACGCCAAGAGCAAATGAACCTCTAAGCTTGCGCACTGATTCTTGAACAGCCTGAAGGAGATTTCCTCTATAAAGAAAAGAAATTAAATGCGCAATAACTTCAGAATCTGTTTCTGATAAAAATTTATAACCCTTTTCCTTTAAAAAATCTTTAATCTCTTGATAATTTTCAATAATTCCGTTGTGAACAATTAAGAATTTCTTAGATGAGTCAAAATGAGGATGCGCATTTACTTTTGTCGGCTTGCCATGCGTTGCCCAGCGTGTATGCGAAATTCCTAAAGACCCGGAACCAAGCGGATGATCTTTAAGAAAATTGGAAAGATTTTGAATCTTTCCTTGTGCTTTGCGAAGATTAATTTTATGATTTTTATCGGCTACAATGCCTATACCACACGAATCATATCCCCGATATTCTAAACGCTTTAGTGCGTTTAATAAAATGGGTTGGGCGTTCTTGTCTCCAATATAGCCTACGATTCCGCACATAATATTATTTCGTTTTAATTATTCTTTAACAGCCTTTTTTGCTGTTTTCTTTTTTGCTACTTTTTCAACTGAGCGAACATTGACAAAAGTTACAGCCTTTTTGTATGATCCGCTCTTTTTCGTAAAATAAATCTCACCGTCGCAGCTCGCTGTCAAATGCATACGCCCTGCTACATTAACGCCTGGTTTCCATTTATCCCCTTGACGAGTTAAAACAGTTCCTGCTTTGACTCTAGATCCTCCGGCAACCTTGATGCCGCGCGTCTCTTTATAATTAATCTTTGATAAACCGCCAACTTTAGCACACATCATTTCCTCCTTAATTTCTTCTTAATAAATTTTATTTTAAAATCTGCTCAATTTGATTCTTAAACTCTTGGGCTGTCCGCCCCATTGTTCTCTTTCCATTAACAAAAAACGTAGGCGTTCCCCCAACTTCTGCTTTTCCAGCAACCGCCATACCTTTTTGAACCATTTGCTCTAATTGCGCATCTTGATCTTTTAATTTCTGAGCAAACTCATCGGCATCAATCCCAAGCTGCCCAGCTAACTCTTTATACTTATCTTGACTTAAACCTTTAGCATTCTGAAAAATCAGATCCATCATTTCCCAATATTTTCCATATTGCTTAGCAATTAAAAGCGCTTTGGTTGCTGGCTTCGCTTCTTTGTGATAAGGAAGCGGGAAACTCATAAAAACATAATTAACATCCTCAGGATACGCATTGACAACATCCATGATAATCGGGTGAAATTTCTGAGAATAGGGACACTGGAAATCAGAAAATTCTACAACAGTCACTTTTGCTTTTGGATTTCCTTTAACCATCGAACCGCTAATGTCAATATCATAAATTTTATTAGGATCTACTTTGGGTCTCGCTCTTTCTTGCCCTTTTGGCTGACGCAAAAGACCTTTACCCGACAATGCTTTTATAATTTGTTTTTGATTATCTTCAATAGCAAATAACTTTTGCTCCAATCTCTTTTGATAAATAAAACCCTTTTTATATTCACTCATTTTCAAAGCAAACATTGCCAAAAGAAAAAGAGCCACTGAGCTAAACAACAATATTTTTTTTAACATTTTCTTCCCTTTCAAGATATCTATGAGTATTATTTATTGATTTATATTCTCTAAGAGCATCTCTGCTACTGTATCCCTAGCAAGCTGCTTGACGTCAGTTCTGATTTTCTTTTCCCAAGCATCAAGTCGAATAAAAAAAATAGTGGCAAAAATAGCCATACCTAAAATTATAATCAAAAACGCTACTGCTTTTTTCATTTTTTCTCCAATTTACTATGATTAGAATGAACAATTTTACCCTATAAAGCCCTGTTTGGCAAACAAATTCTATTGACCTTTCAAAGCTCTAAAGTGCAATCCTGCCGTAGCGAGAAACGATATATTTAATGTCTTTCCATCGGCGTCCGCTTTTGCATCCAAAAATCGCAATAATCAAATCATCTCCCCCATGTTTTGCGTATCCGACAAAACATGATTTTGCCTTTTTTGTATATCCCGTCTTTCCAAAAAGCTTTTGTTTCCAATCAAAAAAAAGAATTTTATTATGACTTTTTAAGGTCGTTTTTCGTCCTTTCTCTGAATAAATCGTTTTATACTTATATGTAATTGCTTTCTTAAAAAAAGGATGCTTTAAAGCAGCTCTAAAAATCAAATACATATCATATGCTGTTGTATACTGCGTTCCAGGCTTTGTGGGCAGCCCATTAGAATTCGCAAACTGTGTGTGCTGACATCCAAGCTGCTTTGCGCGCTTATTCATCATAACGGTGAATTTCTTTTCTGTTCCCGCCATGGCTTCAGCCAAAATGACGCTAGCATCATTGGCCGACCTAAGCAAAATTGCAAAAAGAAGATCCGAAACCTTATATCGATCGCCTGGGCGAGCATAAATTTTACTAGGCTCAGGATATGTTGCATTTTTACTAACTTTAACCATATGGTTTAAAGGAAGTTTTTCTAGCGCAAGTAACGCTGTCATAACTTTAACCGTGCTTGCCGGCAAAACTTTCTTATGTACATTCTTGCCGTAAAGTCTTCTAACTTTTGTGCTGTTAGAAAATATGGCTGACTTGGCTGAGACATGATATTTCTTCGCGGCTTCGCTTCTCGCTGACAATCCTACGAAGAAAACAGAAAACAATACGAAGCTAACACAAAATATTTTGATCCTTACGAACTTTATCAACATAAATTTTATTTTGATCGCTGAAATGCTAAAGAAATTATTTTCTGAATAAGCTCATTATAATGAATGCCTATTTTTTCAGCCGACTGAGCCACCTCATCGCATCGAGCAATGCAAGGGTTTGCGTTTGGCTCCAGAATATAAATGCGTCCCGTTTCTGTCACTCGAATATCAAAACGCGCATAACTCTGAATATTTAAAGCCCTATAAGATCGCTTACACGTTTCTTTGATTCGCTCTTCTAGGTCTCCCGCCAGCTTTCCGATAAAAACACTTTTAATATCCCATTTTTCTCGATATTTGTCATCCCACTTTGCCTTATATGTTGCAATGCGAGGCTCATCTTCTGACATTTTTCCAAATTTAATTTCTCGAAGTGGCAATGCTTCCAAACGCTTATTTCCAAAAACGCTAACATAAATTTCTCGCCCTTCAATATATTCTTCGGCGATAGCATCGGCATTCATGCTTTCATGAATAAATCGAATACGTTCAACAAACGCCTCCTCTTTATCAACGACAGATGCTAACGATATCCCTCGAGAGGCCTCTTCACTCAAAGGTTTTATAACCGCTGGGAGCTTTATATTTTTAGGAAGCCAGACCCGATGTTTTCGATAAAATGTATGAAATCGCGGAACACGAATACGATGAAAACGAATTATTTTTTTTGCTAATGCTTTATCATTACAAATAAAAAGACTCTCTGCGGAAGCCCCGGTATAAGGAACGCCAATCATTTCAAAAAGTCCTGCGACATTTTTATCCAACTGAGATTTCTGGTCAAACACCTCCGCCAAATTAAAAATAACGTCTGGAGGAAATTCTTTTACTTCTTCAAGAAGTATGCCTATGTCATTATAAAGCCCCAGCAATCGAACCTCGTGGCCATTTTCTAAAAGAGCTCGGTAGACATCGTTTTCCGTATACCAATTATCCTTGTCTTTAAACTCTTCGACAAAGTCATAGCCTCTTGGTTTTACATAAGGGCTATCAAAAACTAAAAGAACTTTTAATTTCTTTTTCATAAAAATTTATTTCTTATTTCCTCGAAACCATCCCGTATAAACATAATTAAGAGTAAGCGCTGTAATATACGTTGCCACCTTTAAAATGGCCGTACTCTCGGAATCTTTAATCACAAGATTAAGCGCACGACACCGAAGACAAATATCTTTAAAAAGATCGTTGACGATATACTTTTTCTCTCCCGTCCACATCGAAACATTATCTAATATCTCTCGACGATATTTTCGTATGCTTTTAACTGCCGAAGGCATATCTTTATTTTCTTCTGTTCGCTCTAAAAAAATTCTCTTTAAATTTTCGTCATGGAAATGAGGAAAATCTTCAGCATGAAAATGCTTCTTCTTTTTATAATGATTTCCTAGCGTCCTTTTAAGTGTCGATGCCTGCCAATACTTTTTCCACTTCTTAACAACAGGCTCTTTATTTTGAATCTTTTTCATAAGCGATTCAACATACTCTATCTTTTTAATCGCTTTCCATTTTTTATATTGATTTTGCCAATCCGAATCAGATGTCAACCAAACAGCAAAAGTCTCTGCAAAATCTTCATCCGGATGATATTGTGCATAGAATCCATCTAAGTGACGGACAAAATTCTTGCTGTGCGGTCGATAGCGATATGTGTCATCATATTCTTCGGATGAATGTCCAAATGTTTTCTGCCAACTACGTTTTTTATGCAAACGATACGCATAACTTATCGCATGGCCAAGCTCATGACGCAAAAGCTGCAGACACGTCTTTTTTGTTCCACCCTCAACATCAAGCATCATTCTTTGTTCAAGCTTCATCAATGTTGGATGTGCTAAATAAAAAGGAATTCCGATAACGGGCTCGTCTTCTGGAGTTAGCCATTCTTCAGCCAAATAAAATTCTGGTTTAAATTTAAGATTTTTTCTCTCAAGATCAGAATAAACTTCAGCAAGACATTCCTCAATCCACGTCCCCTCAATAGCAATCGGAAGCTCGCAAATTCGTAAGGCCAGAAGTTTTTCTTCAGAAATTTCAGATAGGTTAATCACAGTTTTTTCTCGTCCCATATTCCCTTCTCCATCTTTTAGAAATTATACCATAGCTTCAAAGTCAATGACATTACTTTTGTAATTCTTAAGAGACAAAAAAAGCTTTTTTTGTTATGATGCTAAGGACAAATTAAAGAAAGAATACTATGTGGATTGAAAATATCGTCTTAGGCATCACGCAAGGCATCGCAGAATGGCTCCCGATAAGCTCCGAAGGACTTATTACTCTGATCAAAATAAAATTCTTTTCGGACCATCACTTTTTTTCTATTATCAAGCTTGCTTTATTTTTGCATCTCGGAACATGCTTTGCCGCGTTCATCTATTTTTGGAAAGATGTTGTATCTCTTTCAAAAACACTTTTCTTTTATAATGCTGCTGATGAAGAAAACAAGAAGACTCTGACCTTCCTAATCATATCATCAACAATAAGCTGCCTTTTAGGCCTTATCATAATCCTTCTTGTTTCAAAAATCGCCAATCAAATGCTTTTATCTGGAAAAATCATGACGTTTGGAATAGGAATTCTGCTTCTTATAACAGCATTTCTACAATTAAAAACAAGAAAAGAAGGCTTTAAGAATGTTCGAGATTTAAGAAAAATTGATGCTGTTGTCTTAGGCTTCGTCCAAGGATTTGCTGCTCTTCCTGGGCTATCTCGCTCCGGATCAACCATCGCCACCTTGCTTCTAAGACAATTTGACAAAACAACTTCACTAAAACTAAGTTTCTTAATGAGCCTTCCCGTCGTCTTAATTGGGAATATTTTCTTAGGAATAAAACATTTTGAATTTACTTTTGAATCGCTGGCAGGATTTTTCTTTTCTTTTGCTTTTGGACTCCTAACAATCCACATTTTATTTAAAATTGCTAATAAGATTAATTTTGGCTATTTTGTCCTCGGATTTGGAATCTTAACGATAATTTCAGTTTTCATATAAAAAAGACCCATCTTTTAGATGGATCTTTCATTTTGGTAGCCCCAACGAGATTTGAACTCGTGTTTTATGGCTGAGAACCATATGTCCTGACCAGGCTAGACGATGGGGCCAAATATGTTATTAATCCCGACACTCTTACATTCAGGATAGATTTTTAATCTAAACTGCTCATCTTTTTTGAAGAATAAAAACAACCGAATAAACCCCGCTTTGCGGGGTCATCTACTCACCTTTTAAAAAGCATTTAAGATAAGTAAATAAAATAATACCATATCTTTCTAGATGGTCAACAAAAAATTATTAACCCCAGCTCTCATTCAAAAAACTTTTTCCCCACCTTCTCTGAATAAGAAATCTTCTAAAACAGAATTAAGGTTGACACTCCAAAATCTACCCTTTACTATAGATTGTACAAATTTTATTAACTAATATTAATATTCTTATTTTATGTCTATTCAAATCGGTATCGGCTTTAGTAAAGATGAGAGTCCTTTTCGCGCAGCGCAAGACGCCGCTATTCAAGCTAAAATTCAAACAAAAGAAGTCCCCGTTCAACTTGTTGTCGTTTTTTCGACAATCCACTATAGCCGAATTGAAGCTCTAAATGTTATCAAAGAAACATTTCCTGAAGCTAAAATCATAGGATGCTCAACAAGCGGCCTTATTCTTTCTAAAACAATTGAAACTTGGGGCATTTCCATATTAGCCATCGGATCAAAAGATCTTCATTTTGGCATTAGTTGCGTCAAAAACATAAGCAAAGATAAAATCAATTTAATTTCTGAAGAGCTCGCCCAAAAAGCAACCAAAAACTTTGGCCTAGATCGTCGACAAGTATCCTTACTGCTAACCGATGGGCTTTCTCAAAATAATTCTCTGCTTCTTAAGGGAATGCAAAAATCTTTAGGACTCCTCTCTCCGATCCTCGGTGCTGGCAGCAGCGATAACTTTCAATCAAAAAAAACATATCAATACTTTGAGAATGAAGTTTTAACAGACTCCGCGATTGCCGTTATTATGGGCGGACAAATCGCCACCGGATTTTCTAGCCAACACGGATGGAAACCTTTGGGAAAACCACGTATTATTACAAAAGCAAAAAAAAATATTATCAAAGAAATTAACAATAAAAAAGCTATCTCGCTTTATGAAGAATTCTTTGCTGATCAAGCCGTGTCTCTTTTTTCAAGTCGGTTAAATCGTATGCGTGATTTTTATCCCTTAGGCATGCTTATCGAAGGTGAAAAAAAATATCTGTTACAACAAGTTGTCAGCGTCACAGATACCGGTGAGCTCGTTTGCCAAGGGGAAATTCCAGAAGGAACAGAAGTCCATATCATGATCGGAAACAAAGATTCTTGCCGCCATTCTGCTCTTAATGCGGCCTGCGAGGTGAAAGAATCTCTTTTTGGCAGAACTCCTGATCTTGTTCTTGTCTTTGAATCCGCTTCTCGGCAAAAATTATTAGGCCGTAATATCTTTCAAGAAATCCAAATTATCAAAGAAGTTTTAGGAGAAAGTGTTCCCATTTTTGGAATGTACTGCTACGGTGAATTCGCTCCCCTAGGAACACCCGGGCAAGCAAGCCAGTCTTTTTTGCAAAATGAAACAATATCCATCTTAGCTATTGAACACCATAAGGTTTATTAGTATATTAAATCAAGAAGCTATTAAGAATCTTTACTTTAAAATATAATTTATGCTAAATATCACAAGTTCTTCTGTCGACCTTACCTTTTTTGCGATTATCGGAATTGCCATCCTGACGATGATCGCAGCGCTAGTTTTTGTTCTTATCAACAAAATCGATCAGGTTAAAGAGCTACGCTCCGCTCTAAAAAAACTTAAGCTGTCATTTAACAATTTGGACGAGCAGGCAAAGCTTATCTTAAAGACCGATCTCGAGCTTAACCGCGCACAAGAAGAGCTGGATAAACGTCTCGCCAGCCTTGATGCGCTTCAAAGAACATCACGTCTTATCAGCACAACTTTGGATGAGGCTGAAATCTTTCGAAGACTTGACAAATCCCTCATGCTTCAACTCGGTTTTGAACAAATCCTTGTTTTTATTCTTGATAAGAAAAAGAATTTAATTCCGCGCGTCAATTCTGGATTCTCAGACTCTAAAATTCAAGAAGCTTCCGACCAACTTTTAAAAGATACATCTTTTTCTTCTTTGTTTAAAGAAGGCTATGCTCTTTCTTCTGCAACAACATCTAAAGCAAAAAAAGAAAAAATCATCGCTTTCTTTGGAGCAAGCAATTTTATTCTCTCTCCTATCTTGACACAAGATGGAACCATTGGCGTTATCTTCGTCGGAAATCAAAACGAAACACAAACAATGTCTGAAGCGGATGAAGAAATGATTTCCATCCTAACAAATCAAATCGGCCAATCTCTTGAGAACGCACAACTTTTTGAACAAGTCTACAAATCTCGACAAGAACTAGAATCAAGAATTCAAGAGAGAACCAGACAGCTTGCCTCTGCCTTAGAAAAAGTGCAAAAAATTAGCCGAACAAAAACCGAGTTCGTTTCAGCAGTTTCTCATGAGCTAAGAACTCCTTTGACATCTATCAAGGGGTACGCGTCGATTCTTATGACAGGAAAGCTCGGAGAAATTCCAGATAAAGTTAAAGAACGACTAGAAAAAATTAACAAGCATTCCGACAACCTCGTCGAACTGATTAATGAACTTTTAGATATTTCTCGAATTGAGTCTGGACGCGTTGATATGAAATTTGAGAAAATACCTGTTAAAAGCTTAATAGAAAATGCACGTGATCTCTTGATGCTACAGATGAAAGAAAAACAAATCACATTCTCTTGTGAAATAGCAGAAAAAACTCCAAATATTTTGATTGATCAAAAACAAATTGAACGTGTTTTTATTAATCTTTTAAGCAATGCTATTAAATATACCCCAAATGGAAAAATAAACATCAAGGCCTCCCACAACGAAAAAGAAGTCCTTTTCGAAATCGAAGATACTGGATCGGGCATTAAGGCAGACGATCTTCCTCGTCTTTTCGATGAATTTTATCGAGTTGATGACGAGCTTAACCAAAATATCAAGGGAACGGGCTTAGGTCTCTCTTTAGCCAAGCATATTATCACAGCTCACCAAGGAGAAATATGGGTCACCAGCGAAATCGGCATTGGAACAACATTTCATTTTACAATTCCTATTGATCGAAAAAATGAAAACCTTGATCAAGAAAAAGAAATTCTAAATTCATAAAAGGCTAAAAAATAAATGAATCAACTAAAAATTTTAACTATTGATGATGACCCAGATATCCTAGATGTTTTAGAATTAACATTATCAGAAGATTATATTGTCTTTCAGGGATCCAACGGCGAAGAAGGCCTAACACTTGCCAAAACCCACTCTCCCGACCTTATTATTACAGATTATAAAATGCCGGTGATGGACGGCCGTCAATTTTGTCGATTAATTAAAAAAGACATTTTATTACAGCACACGCCGATCATTATGCTCACCGGAAAAGGTGAAGTACGAGACAAGGTTGGCGGACTTGAGGCCGGCGCAGATGATTATCTTGTGAAACCATTTGAACCTAACGAACTTTTAGCCAGAATTCGTATGATTCTAAGACGTACCAAGCGAAGCCTTGATGCCAACCCCCTAACGCGTCTCCCCGGAAACAATTCTATTATGGATGAGCTGCAATATCGCATTCAATCTCAAAAACCATTTGCTGTTGGTTACGCAGATTTAGACAAATTTAAAGCCTATAACGACACTTATGGATTTGAGAAAGGCGATGAAATTATTAAAGAAACAGCTCGTATTGTCATTAACGCAACCCAAGAAAAAGGGGATAGAGAAACTTTCGTAGGCCATATTGGTGGCGATGATTTTGTTTTTATCTGCGAGGATGATATCGCTGACGCTATCTCGCAAGAAATAATCAAACAGTTTGATGCGAAAGCGCCTCTTTTTTACAACGAAAAAGATCGCGAAAAAGGCTATATCGTCGCAAAAAACAGACAAGGCGAACAGGTCAAGATTGGGCTTCTAGCTATTTCAATTGGAATTGTAAGTAGTCGTAAACAAGAAATTAAACACATCGCTCAAGTTGCTGAAATTGGAGCTGAATTAAAGAAATATGCAAAAAGCATTGAAGGAAGCTCTTTTGTAAGGGATCAAAGAGCCGAATAAATCGCACCTTCTTACTGCACACAAATCGTCACCTTAGCATCGTCGCCATTACAATCTCCACTACACCATTTAACAACAGGTCCATAGTCTTTTCCGGAAATGCTGGCTGGACAGTCCACATAAGTGTGATGCTCTTCTACTGGATATGCTTTAAAGGTTACTCCTGTTAATCCAGCAATGTTCGCTAAGTAAGGATCCATGCAAAGAGTGATTTTATCATCATCATCACTGCCATCACCACTAACCCAGCGAACAAGTAGATCCGTTCCAGCAGGGCAATTTGCAATACCCATATCGTCATCCTTGGGATAAGCAGATCCTCCAAGCTCTTTGTTGCAACACAACGTCATTGTAGAATCATGACCCTCACATTCACCCTCACACCAATGAGCAAATTCGTACAGCCCTCCAACCCCATCTGAACAAGAAGCGTAGTTCGGAGTAGTGCCTCCCCAATATTCCAAAGGATAGGCCTTACAAACTAAAGGCGGCGGGACAGGCGGGTCTTTCAGTTCTGTAACCGCATCTCCCATAATTTCTGTTTGAACCTTTTCAAAATAATTCGTCATAGGGTCTCGGACATCGCCCCCTGTTTGAAAAAATGTTTTAAACCCCCAAAAAGCCACTAACCCACAAATGGTTAGAAGCAAAAGATACTCAATGGCAATTTGCCCTTTAAAAAGTTTATTTTTCATAATGAAATGCTCTCCACTTTTAAGTATATCATATTCTCAAGCTTTTAAGATACTTGACCGTTTCTTTCGGTTTTGAAGAACTAAAGAAATAACTAGCTGTCGCAAGAATATTAGCTCCCGCCTTAACGGCTTCTGGTGCAGTTAGCTCGTTAATGCCGCCATCCACCGCGATATCTTTATCAAAAATATCTCTTAAGCCCTGAATTTTCGCAAGTGCTACTGGCATAAACTTCTGCTTTGCAAACCCTGGATTAACCGACATCACCAAAACGCCATCGGCCTGCTCTAAAACACCCTGAATACAAATAGGGCTAGATGGATTTAAAACAACAAAGGCCTTTTTGCCGTTGTCCTGAATTCTTTGAATATCTTTCCTAAGCTTTGATATATTAATAGCATCAACTTGCCGAGTATACCCATCTGCCTCTTTTGTCAAATGGCCATCAAGCGCATAACACTCTGCATGCAAAGATATTGAATCTGTTCCTACTTTTAAAAAAGAATCGATATACGCGCTTGGATTCTCAATCATAAGATGCGCTTCAATCGGAAGCTTTGTAATCGGACGAATAGCTTCTACAATAAGCGCACCAACGGTAATATTCGGAACAAAATGACCGTCCATAACATCAATGTGCAGCATGTCAACACCAGATTCTTCACACATTTTAATTTCATTAGCTAAATTTGCAAAATCAGCACATAAAATACTAACGCTAACTTTAATTTCCTTACTCATTGATCTCCTTTAAATGAGCACATAACTTACGCGACTATCAAGGAGCGCTAAGTTATTAGTGCGAATTTATCCCATACCCGAAGGGTATCGGGATATTAACCGTTTAGATTTTCAACCCTTATCCCCACACGTGAAGCGTGTTGGAATTCTTTAATAAATAAATTTTAACCTTCTGCGCCTGCTTTGCTTTTTAAATCTTGATACAGGTAATAACTAAAAATCATTGCATAAATACCGAGTGCTATTTTAACAGCTTCATTGATAATAAATCCAACATATGGAATCAGAACCATAAAAGAAGAAATAATGGAAATCAAAAGCGCAACGCCCATTAGCGCAAGCATTTTAAGCAAAAATTCTTTTAGATTAGCCTTAATGACGGATTTGCTAAGAACCAGCGCTTCATTTCCCCTCTTCTCGTCGAGAATAACCGACAATTGTGAAAAGCTATATAAAACAGAAAAAATGATACCTGGAATAATCAAAAGCAGCGACCATAAAAGCACTTTGATAAAAACAATGACAGACACAACCGCAAACGGCTTTAAGACGCCTCTTGCTTCTTTATACATTTCCATGCCACTAACCGCTTGACCTTGCGCAGCATTATGAATTGTTTTAATAAGAGCAATCGAATAAAGCAATGCAAACAGAGTAATAGCTATAAACGCAATCCCTGAAACTAAAATGGAGATGACAAAAAAACCTCCATCAGCTGATTTTAAAAACGTAAAAATTCCACCACCTAACAAAATTAATACAACCATTGGAACAAAAAAGATGAAAAAAACAATAGAAAAAACTTTAATATTCTTTAAAAATAAATCATAACTTTTTTTAAAAATAGCGCTAAAATTTTCTTCCACGTCATGCCCCTTTCTTTAAAATGTACATATATTTATTTGATAAAGTATTATACCTTATTATAAAGCACGCCGCCACTCCTGCGACAATTAAAAAGGCTTAGATTTTATCTAAGCCTTTTTTGGTGCGCGGGGTGGGACTTGAACCCACACGGATTACTCCACACGCCCCTCGAACGTGCGCGTATACCATTCCGCCACCCGCGCATAAACTATCACTATAGCCACTCTTTAAAATTTTTCAACCCAAGAACTTTTAAGTCCCCTCTTCTCTATCTTCAAATCGCCTCATGTCGATAACCAGTGTTTTTTCTTGAAAACTTGATGGTTTTTCAGAGGCAACCCCAGAATCCACCTTGATCTGATATCGATACATTTGCTTTTCATCATTAATATCTCTAAAAATATATAAAACCATCTTTGTGCTAGGATCAAAATTGATGTGAAACACCTCCATCGTTCCTTTAGCAACTTCTCTTAAAAGGCAAGAAACCAAACCCACCATGTTATGACTATAAACAGTCGTTAAATTGCCAAATTCATCACCTCTGTTTTTTAAATATCTCTCTTCAGGCTGAACAAAATAAATCTTCTCATATTCATTAATATTAACTTTTGCCATTTGATCTTTAACAAACTGAATCTCCTTCTGGCTTGGAACAACACGATAATTTAATATTGTCTGATGTGCCTGCACCACACCATAAAAACTTAACAACAAAAGTGCGATAGAAAAAACTATTCTTTGACGATTTTGAAAAATAAATTGAATCCATGCCCTTGCCGACCATATAAAAATAAAGAAAACAAGCACTGTGAGCGGTCCCGCACATCGATAATAAAAAATACTTTGACTGGAGACAAGGTTAGGCAAAAAACTTAATAATGATAAAATAATCAAGATTGAAGATCGAACAAAACCATTTATAAAAAATTCTATTCTTTCTTCTTTTTGCTGTCGTAAAACTTCTAAAGCAATCGCGGAAATGACAAACGTAACACCAACAGCAGCAGCTATCTTATAAGGAAATATATTCCACAAGTTTAATGCATTTACCAAAGGCTCTCTAAGAAACCATCCTATTTTTCCAAAATAATCTGTTGTCAGCGCATATGGATTATATCCCCATAAATTAAATCGAGAAAAATATGGCTTAATTAACCGAAGAACAAGCACGTAAAGACCTAGCGAAACGATTGCCGGAGAAAATAAATTAATCATCCGATTCTTAATTTCAGAGAAATCCTTAAACTCAGAAAATAAAACAACCAGCCCAGCCATCGTCCAATAAAACATAGCTGTTGGCTTATACGTCGACAAGGCACAAAAAAACAAGAAAACAGATAATACAAATCGACCATTAAATATCCGACGAACGATCTTATCCGACAAAGAAATACGGTAAGCAGACGAAAAAGCCCCAATGGCAAATAAAATAGAAACTGGCTGGTAAGTCATTGCCGTCTGAGATACGGCAATCTGAAAAGAAGGCAAAGTAAAAACAGCTAACGATAATAAAAAAGCGTTTCGTGATGAAAAAAATTTCTTCCGAAGCCAGAAAAAAAGAATGAGTGCGCAAAACGCAAGATTAACGACACCTAAAAATCGAACACCTTTAAGGTCATCAATAGAATTGATCAAAAACCCCATTGCCATGTACAGATGCGCCCCAATAAAACGCCCAATTGATAAATTAAAAAGCGTCCCTGGCGCCTCAGGTCTCGTCGAAGTTCTTAAAAAGAAGATGACATCATCGTGATATGCATAATACGATGAAATGGCAGGCCAAAATGCAATACATAGAAAGATTAAAAAAAGGGAAAAAATAATGACTCTTTGAAAAACTTTTGTTTTAATCATAAAACCTTAAGGCCTCTTCACCAGAGAAGCAGCCACAAAGCTTTGAAACAAAGGATGCGCTTTGTCTGGCTTCGATTTAAACTCAGGATGAAACTGACACGCAACGAACCATGGATGATTTTTAAGCTCGAGAATCTCGACCAATTTCTTCTTTGTATTAATGCCTGAAAAAATAACACCTTTTTTCTCAAAAACTTTTCGATATGCATCATTAAACTCATACCGATGACGATGCCTCTCAGATATGCTCTCTTTCTTATATGCCTGAAAACTTTTTGTTTTCTTTTGCAACTTACAAGGATACGCACCTAAGCGCATTGTAGCTCCCATATTCTTAATTTTCTTTTGCTCCTCTAAAAGGCTAATGATAGGATACTTTGTTCCCTTGTCAAATTCTGTTGAATTTGCTCCTCTGTATCCACAAACATTACGAGCAAATTCAATCGAAGCAATCTGCATGCCTAAACAAATCCCGAAAAATGGAATACCTTTTTCTCGAGCATATTGAACAGCTTTTATTTTTCCCTCAATTCCCCTCGTTCCAAATCCGCCAGGAATAAGAATACCGTCGGAATCTTTAAGATATTTCTTGACACTAAATTTCTCAATATCTTCAGAATCAACCTTGTTGATAATAACGCGTGCATCGTTAGCAATTCCACCATGCACTAAAGCTTCATAAATTGATTTATATGCATCTGGAAGAGAAATATATTTCCCAACAACAGAAATTCTAACTTCTTTGGAAGGATTTCTTAATCGTTTTACAACATAATCCTCCCATTTCTTAAGATCGCTATCTGGCTTCTTAATATTTAATTTTCTTAAAATAAGATTATCTAATCCTTCTTTCTTGAGAAAGACAGGAACTTCATAAATATGCTTAACATCAATCGCCTCGATAACAGCTTCTCGATCAACGCTACAAAAAAGAGCAATCTTTTCTCTTTGCTCTTTAGTCATATGTTTTTCTGTTCGACACAACAAAATATCTGGAGCGATACCAATTTCACGCAAACGTCCAACACTATGTTGTGTCGGCTTTGTTTTATGTTCACCTGCAGATTTAATAAAAGGCAAGAGCGTCACATGTACATTAATGCAATAGCTTGGACCAATTTCCCATTTCATTTGTCGAATAGCTTCAAGAAACGGCAAACTTTCAATATCACCAATCGTTCCACCAATTTCAACAATCGTGACGTCCACATCGCGAGCTTTCGCAACCTTCTTTATTCTATTTTTTATTTCATCTGTAATATGAGGAATGATCTGAACTGTTTTCCCAAGATATTCACCTTTGCGCTCTTTTGAAATAACAGAAAAATAAACTTTACCCGTGGTAATGTTGCTATCCTTACCAACCCGAGCATTTGTAAAACGTTCATAATGACCTAAATCCAAATCCGTTTCGGCACCATCGTCTGTCACATAAACTTCTCCATGCTGAAAAGGGCTCATGGTTCCAGGGTCGACATTAAGATAAGGATCACATTTGATTGTGGTTGTGGAGAGACCTCTTTCTTCAAGCATTTTTCCAATCGAAGCAGAGGCAATGCCTTTTCCAAGGCTCGAAATAACGCCGCCTGTAACAAAAATAAATTTACTCATGGGTGTTTCCTGTCATTAATATTTTAATATTATAATAAAATTTTAAAGATTATACACCTAAAATCTTAACAGTTCTTTTCTAGTAAATACTTGCTCTGGTTCTTCGGAACTTGCTCAGGATACACACCATCAAAACATGCGTGACAAAACGCATTAGAATCTTTCATGATTCCAAGCATTCCCTCTAAGCTTAAGTATTGAAGAGAATCAACCTCAATAAAATCAGCGATCTCTTTAACGCTCTTGTTGGATGCAATCAACTCACCTTTACTAGGAAAATCAATACCATAAAAACAAGGAAATGTAATCGGCGGACATGTCACTCTGAAATGAATCTCTTTAGCCCCAGCTCTTCGAATCTCCTCGACACGACTTCGACTTGTTGTACCGCGCACAATAGAATCCTCAACAACCACAACACGCTTTCCTTTTAAAACATCACGAATTGGGTTTAATTTTACACGCACCCTAAATTCCCGCAAAAACTGACTCGGCTGAATAAAAGTCCTGCCAATATAATGATTTCGAATCATGCCAATTTCTAAAGGAAGACCTGACTCTTTAGCATATCCAACTGCCGCATAATTTCCCGAATCAGGAATCGCCATAACAAAATCTGCATCAATAGGATGTTCTTTAGCAAGCTGTTCCCCTAAACGTTTTCGCACTAAATAAATATTATCATCAAAAATATGGCTGTCTGGTCGAGCAAAATAAATATTCTCAAAAATACAATGCGCCTTTTTCTTGCTTTTCTCTAAAAATACACTTTCGACCTTTCCATCGCTAATAAAAACAATCTCACCCGGCTCAAGCTCTCGGACAAGCTGTGCTCCAATCAAATCCAAAGCACATGTTTCACTGACTAAAATATATGCGTCTCCTTTTTTACCTAAACATAAAGGGCGAAACCCAAAAGGATCGCGCGCACCAACTAAAACATTTCCCATCATAAAAACAAGAGAAAAAGCTCCCCTTAAACGCATCAAAGCATTCTTAATCCATGCTTTGATATCTCCATTCTTTGTTTTTGCTAAAAGATGAACAATCACCTCAGAATCCATTGTTGTCTGGAAAATAGATCCCTGCTCTTCTAATTCATTATAAAGATCTTCTGTGTTTGTCAAATTGCCGTTATGCGCAATAGCAATCGGTCTATTTTTATGTGTCGCTAAGAACGGTTGAATATTCTTAGAATTACTAGATCCTGTTGTTGAATAGCGAGTGTGCCCTATTGCAAAGTTACCTTTAAGACTCTCAACAGAGTTTTCATTAAAACAATCTGCAACAAGGCCTCGAGCTTTTTGTGAGTGAATTTTCTTTCCATCAAAAGAAAGAATGCCGCACGATTCTTCTCCTCTGTGCTGTAACGCATACAGACTTAAAAAAACAATCTTTGCTGCTTCTTCATGATTGGAAACACCGACAATGCCACACACAGTTAAACTCCTTTACGATAATATTCTTGCAAAGACTTTACATTAAAATCTTTTTCTTTGCTTGATTCAATTCCGTTGATAGCCGCCCATGCCCCTTGTATCGTTGTGATGCACGGAACATTTTGCAAAATAGCAGCTGCGCGAATAGAACGCATATCTGATTGACTCTTTTGCCCAGAAGGCGTATTAATAATCAAATTAATCTTATTCTCTTTAATTAATTTTAACAAATCATTTTTTCCTTCACCAACTTTATCAATAATCTGAACTTTAATTCCATTTTTTTTAAGCGCTCGGGCTGTCCCCCTTGTTGAAAGAAGGTGGAATTTCATATCAAAAAGTTTTTTTGCTAAAAATGCAATATTGCGCTTATCTGTGTCATTAACGCTTAAGAAAATCTTTCCATCTTGAGGCAAAGATTGACCAGCCGCTGCTTGCGATTTTGCAAAGGCAGCACCAAAAGTTTCATCAATGCCCATAACCTCTCCTGTTGACTTCATCTCAGGACCTAAAACAATGTCCACGCCGGAAAAACGAGAAAAAGGCAAAACAGATTCTTTAACCGAAATATTCTTCAATTCTTCAATATCAACAAATTTAAAATCAGATATCTTTTTTCCAGCCATAATTTGAGATGCTATCTTCGCTAAAGACACCCCTGTTGCCTTACTAACAAAGGGTACAGTTCGAGACGCTCTCGGATTAACTTCCAAAACATAAATCCGATCCCTTTTAATCGCAAATTGAATATTCAAAAGACCAACAACTTTTAATCCTTTAGCAATATCACAAGTATGTTTTTTAATTCTCTTAATTAACGTCGAACTCAACGTATGTGGTGGCAAAACGCATGCTGAATCACCTGAATGAATTCCTGCATTTTCAATATGCTCCATCATGCCAGCAACAACAGCATCTTGTCCGTCAGAAATACCATCCACATCAACCTCAATCGCATCTTCAATAAATTGATCAATCAAAACAGGGTGTCCCTGCGAAACATCTTTAGCCTCTTCAATAAATTCAAGCAATGATTTCTCATCGTACACAATTTTCATAGCCCTACCACCTAAAACATAAGATGGTCTTGCTAAAACTGGATATCCAATTCTTTGCGCGATTTTAATCGCTTCCTCTGCAGAAAGAGCAGCACCATTTTCAGGCTGAGAAAGTCCAAGCTTTGTGATAAATTCTGAAAACTTTTCTCTATTCTCTGCTAAATCAATAGACTCCACTGTCGTTCCAATAATAGGCACCCCAACTTCATTTAACGCATGCGCTAAATTAAGCGGAGTCTGTCCACCAAGCTGTACGATAACGCCATCTGGTTTTTCAACCTCAACAATATTCATAACATCTTCAAACGTGAGTGGCTCAAAATAAAGACGATCAGATGTATCATAATCCGTCGAGACTGTCTCAGGATTTGAATTAACCATAATCGTTTCGAAATCCATTTCTTTTAATGCAAACGAAGCATGACAACAACAATAATCGAATTCAATACCTTGTCCAATACGATTTGGCCCACCACCTAAAATCATAATCTTTTTTTTCTGACTCTTTTCTTTCTTCGCAGCCTTGCTTTCATCTTCATCTTCATATGTTGAATAATAATATGGCGTATACGCTTCAAACTCAGCTGCACACGTATCAACTAATTTAAAAACCGCACGAATACCTAGGCTCTCTCTTAAGCTTCGCACTTCTTTTTCAGTTGTTAAAAAAATCTGAGCCAATTGTGCGTCGCCAAACCCCCACTGCTTTGCTTGTCTTAAGGAATCTTCGCCAACCGTCTTTTTTTCATCAAATTCTTTTTTAAGTTTATTCTCAAATTCTACCAATTCTGCGATATTAGAAAGAAACCATGGATCAATCTTTGTAATTTCAAAGATTTCGTCAATACTCATTCCTTTTTGAAGTGCATATTTAATATAAAAAATACGAGATGCATTTGGAACTTTAAGTCGCTGAGTCATCTTCTCATCAGAAATATCTTTAAAATTAAGTTTGTTGTCTAATCCCACATGCCCTATTTCAAGACCACGCAAACCTTTTTGCAAAGATTCTTTAAACGTGCGCCCTATCGCCATTGTTTCTCCAACAGACTTCATGGAAACACCTAAAGTGTCGCCTGCCTCAGGAAATTTCTCAAAAGTAAATCTTGGAATTTTTGTCACACAATAATCAATCGTCGGCTCAAACGCAGCGGGCGTTTCTCTTGTAATATCATTTTGAATTTCATCTAATGAATATCCAATAGCCAATTTCGCTGCAAACTTTGCAATCGGAAAACCTGTTGCTTTGCTCGCCAAAGCAGAACTGCGAGATACTCGAGGATTAACTTCAATAACAACAATGCGTCCATTTTTAGGATCAACTGCAAACTGAACATTGCACCCTCCGGTCTCGACGCCAATCTCTCGAATTACTGCAAGAGTTTGATCTCGCATTCTTTGATATTCTTTATCCGATAAAGTTTGCGCTGGAGCAACCGTAATGCTGTCACCGGTATGAACACCTAAAGGATCTAAATTCTCAATAGAACAAACAATAACAACGTTATCTTTACAATCTCGCATAACCTCAAGCTCATATTCTTTCCACCCCTCGATAGACTCTTCAATCAAAATTTCACTATTCATACTACTTTCAAGACCTAGAAAAGCTATTTTTTCAAGCTCTTCATCATTATGAACAATTCCTCCACCCGTTCCGCCTAATGTATAGCTTGATCGAACAATCAAAGGAAATCCAATTTTCTTGGCTGCTTCTCGAGCTTCTTCAATGGTATGCGCAAACGCACTTTCAGGCACTTCAAGACCAACTTTCAAAACAGCTTCTTTAAAACATTCACGATCCTCTGCTTTTTTAATAACATCATACGGTGCCCCAATAAGCTCGACATTATATTTTTCTAAAATACCTTGCTCAGAAACTTTCATCGCTAAATTTAAACCTGTTTGACCGCCTAGCGTTGGCAAAAGCGCATCTGGCCTTTCTTTTTCAATAACGCGCTCAACAAACTCCGGTGTCAAAGGCTCAACATAGGTCGCATCCGAAATCTCAGGATCTGTCATAATCGTCGCTGGATTTGAATTAATCAAAACGACTTCATATCCTTCTTCTTTAAGCGCCTTGCAAGCCTGCGTTCCAGAATAATCAAACTCACATGCCTGTCCAATAATAATCGGACCGGAGCCAATCAATAAAATTTTCTTTATATCGTTACGTCTCGGCATGAAAATCCTTCATCATTTTAATAAACTTATCAAATAAATATTGTGCATCATGTGGACCAGGTGAAGCTTCAGGATGATATTGAACAGAAAAAAGTGGATACTTCTTGTGATCAATTCCTTCAACTGTTTTATCGTTCAAATTAATATGTGTCACTTCTACATCCTCTTTATTTAAACTTTCTATATCAATACAAAATCCATGATTTTGAGATGTAATGGAAATTTTATTTTCTTTCAAATCTTTTACAGGATGATTGGCGCCTCTATGTCCAAACTTTAATTTGTATGTTTTTCCACCAAGAGCCAAACCCAAAATTTGATTACCTAAACAAATACCAAACATCGGCAATTTTCCTAGAAATGCCTTAACAGTCTCTACAACATACGGCACAGCCGCAGGATCTCCTGGACCATTAGAAATAAAAAGTCCGCTAGGATTAATAGCTAAAATTTCTTCAGCACTTGCTGTTGAAGGAAAAACATGAACTTCGCATCCAAGACTAGCAAGAATTCTTAAAATATTAAATTTAACACCACAATCAATAACTGCAACTTTCAAATCATGCTTTGCACCCTTATTCCAAATATACTTTTCTTTTATGGAGACCTCTTTAACCCAATCGCTGCCTTCCATGTCTGGCACTTTTTTTAGCTTATCAGCTAAGCTTTTCGGGTCAAAATCTTCTGTGGAAATAATACCTTTCATGGCTCCGCAAACTCTTAAATGTCGCGTCAAAGCTCTTGTATCAACATTCTCAATCGCAATAATATTATTTTCTTTTAAATATTCCATCAAACATTTTGTGGCACGGAAATTAGAATATCGACGGGCAAACTCTTTAACAACGAATCCTTTAACATGAACCTTATCTGATTCAACATCTTCTTCGTTAACGCCGTAATTTCCAATCAAAGGATATGTCATGGTGACAATTTGACCCGCATAGGAAGGATCAGTCAAGATTTCTTGATACCCACTCATCGAGGTATTAAAAACCATCTCGCCTGCACTTTCTCCGGAAGAAAAGATAGAACGTCCTTGAAAAATCGTTCCATCTTCCAAATATATGATTGCTTTTTTCATATAAAATAAATACCAAAAGGCATGTTTCAAGAACTGGCTCTTCAAAGCCAGGTACAATATATCATTATTAATTTGCGCGTCAAATAATATTCATTAATTTTATTTGACTAAATATTCATTAACTCCTTCAGCAGCGCTGCGCCCTTCATGAATAGCCCAAACAATTAACGACTGACCGCGACGCATATCTCCAGCTGCAAAAACACCATTAGCACTAGTCATATACTTCTCATCTGTTCTAACGTTGCCTCTTTCATCAAGCTGTATATTCAAATTATCAACTAACCCTTTTTTAAAAGGGCCCATAAATCCCATAGCCAAAATTAATAAATCACAATCTACTTCAAATTTAGAGCCAGGAACTTCTTTCATCGACGCCCTTGATGTAACCGGATCTTTAAAACCATATTCCAACCTTACCCCATGAAGTTTTTTAAGCTTTTTCTTTTCTCCGCCTAAGCTTTTTGTCAAGATGCAGTAATCTTGATCAACTCCCTCTTCATGAGAGCTTCCTTCTTTATAAATAAACGCCCATTCAGGCCACGGATTATCAACTGCCCTTGTTAAAGGAGGACGCGGCAAAATCTCAAACTGCTTTACACTTTTTGCCCCCTGACGGTTTGCCGTACCAATGCAATCAGCTCCTGTGTCACCACCACCTAAAACAATAACATTCTTATCCTTAGCAGTAATTTGCTCCTTTGGCTTAACTCGAACTCCAACATTAATGCGGTTTTGCTGACGTAAATAATCCATCGCTTGATAGACTCCTTGCAACTCTCTCCCAGAAACCTTAAGATCACGAGCATCTTCCGCACCACCAGCTAACACACTCGCATCAAATTCCTTTTGAACATAACGAATCGAAATATCAACACCTATTCTACATCGCGTCTTAAACACAATTCCTTCTTCTTTTAGAATATTTACACGCCTTTCAATAATCTTTTTCTCAAGCTTAAAATCCGGAATACCTAAAGACAAAATTCCACCAATGCTTTCACTCTTTTCAAAAACAGTAACGCTATGACCAGCCTTATTCAGCTGGTCAGCGCAAGCTAGCCCAGCAGGACCTGATCCAATAACAGCAACGGACTTACCCGTACGTTTAACCGGAGGCTTAGGCTTAACCCACCCTTCTTCGAAAGCCTTCTCAATAATCGAAAGCTCTATATTGCGAATCGTAACAGCATCTTTCGTAATCCCTAAAACACACGAATACTCGCATGGAGCAGGACAAATGCGACCAGTAATTTCAGGAAAATTATTTGTTTCTATCAAGCGCTCATACGCCTCTTTCCAGCGTCCACGATATACAAGATCGTTCCAATCAGGAACTAAGTTTGCCAACGGACATCCCCAATGACAAAAAGGTGTGCCACAATCCATACAACGCGCTGCTTGCTGACGCAAATCTTCAACAGGCAAAGGATGAATAAACTCCCTCCAATGCTGCTTTCTCATCTCAACAGAATCCTTCGAGAAGTCTTCTCTTTTATATTTTAAGAAACCAGTAATATCGCCCATATTCTTATTTAAATACCTTTTCTTCGCGCTCTATCGCTTCATCTTCTTTCATCATCTTCCCTAAAACCCTTCGGTATTCCATAGGAAAAACTTTAACAAAAGACGGAAGAGCCTGATCCCAATTATCCAAAATATCTTTAGCCTTTTGACTTTGCGTATATGAAAAATGTTTTTCAATCATATTTTTAAGTTCTACAATATCCTTAACATCTCTCACAAGCTCTAAATCAACCATATCTAAATTACATCTACCATCAAGCTTATTATCAGGATCATAAATATACGCTATTCCCCCGCTCATTCCAGCAGCAAAATTAACACCAGTTTCACCTAAAATAACCACGCGCCCTTCTGTCATATATTCACACCCATGATCCCCAACACCCTCAACAACCACGTAAACACCGCTATTACGGATAGCAAATCGTTCACCAACACACCCATGAATATAAGCCTCACCAGACGTTGCACCATACAAAAGAACATTCCCACAAATAGCATTCTCGCCAGGATTGTACGTAGATTTTTTATAAGGCTTAACAACAATTTTCCCGCCACACAACCCTTTTCCTAAATAATCATTAGATTCTCCCTCTAAAATAAACTTTATCCCTTTAGACAAGAAAGCACCAAAACTTTGACCAGCAGCCCCCTGAAAATGACAAACAATCGTATCCTCTGGCAACCCTTCTTGTCCATAACGCCTTGCAATCTCTCCAGAAAGCATTGCCCCCGTTGTTAAATTTGTATTAAAAATTGGCATCTCAATAAAAACGGGTTCTTTCTTTTCAAGAGCTTCACGTGCAAGCTCAATCAATTTTTTATCAAGCACTTTCTCGATACCATGATCTTGAGCTTCGCGACAGCGTACATCTGAATTTTCTTTCTGAACAACTTGAGTTAAAATTCGTGAAAAATCTAACCCTTTAGCTTTCCAAAAATCAATTGCCTCGTTTACCTCTAGAAGATCGCTACGCCCGACAAGCTCATCCATAGTCTTAACGCCAAGCTGAGCCATATATTCTCGAACTTCCTCAGCAATCATAGAAAAGAAATTAACCAAATACTCTGGCTTGCCACTAAAATTCTTACGTAATTGCGGATCCTGCGTAGCAATTCCCACCGAACAAGTATTCATGTGACAATTGCGCATCATAACACATCCGCAAACTACTAATGGCGCCGTTGCAAAGCCAAACTCTTCAGCACCCAACAATGATGCAATTACAACATCACGGCCTGTTTTCATTTGACTATCTGCCTGAATACGAATACGACTACGTAAATTATTCAAGACAAGCGTTTGTTGTGTTTCTGCAAGACCAAGCTCCCACGGAGCACCAGCATACTTTATTGAAGACAAGGGAGATGCTCCAGTCCCACCATCGTGACCACTAATTAACACCATATCCGCATGAGCCTTGGCTACACCAGCTGCAATAGTACCAACGCCTGCTTCAGAGACCAACTTAACCGAAACGCGTGCTTTAGGATTAACGTTCTTTAAATCAAAAATAAGCTGCTTAATATCTTCTATTGAATAAATGTCATGATGAGGTGGAGGAGAAATAAGAGTAACGCCTGGGGTTGAGTACCTTACGCGTGCGATTTCTTCATTAACCTTATGCCCAGGAAGCTGTCCTCCTTCTCCAGGCTTAGCTCCTTGAGCAATCTTAATTTGAAGCTCCTTAGCATTAACAAGATATTCGGCGGTAACACCAAATCGACCACTGGCAACTTGCTTAACTTCACTACACTTGCTATCACCATTAGGAAGCGGCTTATAACGCGCAGGATCTTCTCCTCCTTCACCACTGTTGCTCCTAGCATTCATGCGATTCATAGCAATAGCTAATGTTTCATGAGCTTCTCGACTGATGGAGCCAAATGACATAGCAGACGTAACAAACCTTTTCACAATAGATGAAACAGGCTCTACCTCCTCAATTGAAATAGCTTTTGTCTTTTTAAATTTAAAAAGTCCACGCAACGTAGATTGTTTCTTAGTCTGATCATTAATAAGCTGAGCATATTCTTTGTAAAGCTTAGTATCATTATTACGTGTCGCTGTCTGTAATTTATAGATCGCTTCTGGTGTCCACAAGTGCCTTTCACCGTCTCTACGAAATGCGTACTGCCCGCCATTAGCAAGAGCATCACTATCAACCCGAGAATCCTCTAAGGCTTGTTCATAGCGCAAATTGGCTTCTTTGGCAACTTCATCAAGTCCGATTCCTTCAATACTAGAAACCGTACCCGTAAAATATTTCTCAACGATATCACGGCTTAAACCAACTGCCTCAAAAACTTGCGCCCCTCTATAGCTACGCAAAGTTGAAATTCCCATCTTAGACATAATCTTTAAAAGTCCCTTGCAGAGCGCATGAATATAATTTTCCAAAGCCTTTGTGGTGCTGACTCCTTTTTCCAACATTTTTCTCTGAGCCATATCTACCACTGTTTCAAACGCTAAATATGGATTAATTGCTGTGGCTCCATATCCTAATAAAAGCGCAACATGATGAACTTCGCGAGCCTCAGCTGTTTCAACGACTAGACCTACCTGTGATCGCAACCCTTCGTTAATCAAATGCTGATGAATTGCCGAAACAACTAACAATGTTGAAATTGGTATTAGTCCGTCCGGAAGATTGCGGTCACTCAAAATAAGCAACGAACACCCATTGCGTACAGCAGTCGCAGCTACACGTCTCAACTTATCTAAAGCTTCTCCTAAGTCTTCTCCGTTGCCTTGACGTAAAAAACCCATTTGCAAAGTTGTTGTCCAAAAATCTTTTAACTTTAGAGAACTAACACGCTCAAGATCTTCGTTAGAAAGAATCGGATGCATTAGTTTAATCAAGCGTGCATTTTGAGGAACTTCCGTCAAAATATTGCCAAATTTTCCCATAAACGTCATCAAAGACATGACAAGCTCTTCGCGAATAGGATCAATAGCAGGATTTGTAATTTGTGCAAAAAGCTGTTTAAAATAAGAATAAAGGAGTTGTGGTTTTTCAGATAAAACCGCCAATGGCGTATCACAGCCCATAGAACCAATAGGCTCGGATCCTTTCACTGCCATCGGAGCCAGAATTAACTTAAGATCCTCGCGAGTATATCCAAAAATGCGTTGACGTAAAGCCAGAGTCGATTTATCAACAGGCAAAGAAACGACATCGTTAAAGAATCCATGCAGCTCAATCTTATTTTCCTGTACCCACCTTCTGTAAGGTTGACGACGAGAATAAAACGTTTTTATCTCCGTGTCTTTTAAAACACGTTTTTTCTCCAAATCAACTAAAATAATTTCTCCTGGCCGCAAAGACCCTTTTTCAGCAACGTTTTTAGGATCAATGTCTAAAACTCCAGTCTCGGAAGCTAAGACCATAAACCCATCTTTAGTAATTGTATAACGACAAGGACGCAGGCCGTTGCGATCCGATAGCGCCCCTACAACATGACCGTTGCTAAAGGCAACAGCAGCAGGCCCATCCCAGGGCTCCATAAGTCCTGCGTGATATTCAAAAAACTTTCTTAAATCTGGACCAACAGGATATTTGACACCCCAAGCCTGAGGAATCATCATCATCATTGCATGAGGCAAGTCTCGTCCGCCATTAGCTAAAAGTTCTAAAGCATTATCCAAACAAGCTGAATCGCTACCATTAGGATCAATAATCGGCAATATTTTCTTTATATCCTCACCAAAAAGATCCGATGATAAAAGCTTTTCGCGAGATTGCATTTCATTCAAATTACCACGCAAGGTATTGATCTCGCCATTATGCGCCAAATAACGAAACGGCTGAGCCAATTTCCATGAAGGAAATGTATTCGTGCTATAGCGTTGATGAACAACAGCTAAAGCACTAGCTAGCAATGGATCTTCAAGGTCTCTATAAAAAGCGGAAACCTGCGTAGCCATCATCAACCCTTTATAAATAATTGTCTGATGAGAAAAACTTGGAATATAAAACTGATCTCCTAAAGATAATCTCTCTTGGACTTTATGCTCAATTTCTTTGCGCAATACGTATAATTTTCGCTCAAAAGCTTCTGGGCCAAGATTCTCGCAAGAAACAAAACATTGCACGATAAAAGGTTGTTCTTCTCGAGCCTTTTCCCCTAGCGTAGAACTTTCCACTGGAACAGCTCGCCAGCCCAAGAATTTCAAACCTTCCTGCGCCGCAATTTCTTCAGTAATCTCCTGACAAATATTGCGTAAATCGTTTGCTTGAGGCAAAAACATCATAGCAACGCCATAGCTTCCCTGTTCAGGCAAAGTAATCTTAAGCGCTTGGCATTCTTTTTGAAAAAAATCATCCGGGATTTGTATCAAAATCCCTGCGCCATCACCAGTCTTAGCATCTCCACCAGTAGCACCACGATGAAGAAGGTTCTCTAAAACTTTAATAGAGCGAACAATGATATCGTGAGATTTTCTTCCATCAATATTGACAAGAAATCCCACTCCGCAGCTATCGTGTTCAAATGCTGAATCGTATAATCCTTGATTGAGAGGAAAATTAAATTTTTTCATAATTTAAATTTATTAACTTTTAAAAACACCCATCACATATTTTTCTTTTCTTGATATCGATTCGTAATCGGCAAGCGACGATCCCGACCAAATGCTTTAGGTGTAATTTTAATCCCCGGAGGAGATTGCCGACGCTTATACTCCACACAATCAACAAGTCCAATAATCTTTTTCGCAAGGTTACCATTAATCTTTTTTTTCTTCAACGACTTTAAACTCGAATCTCCTTCAACATAAGCCTCAAGAATAGAATCCAAAACATCATAAGGCGGAAGGCTATCCTGATCTTTTTGTCCTTTTTTAAGCTCTGCTGTAGGAGCTCTTTTAATAATACTTTTAGGAATCAGATCTAAACCTTCTTTTTGATTACGATAATCAACCAACTTATAAACTTTTGTTTTAGGAACATCTTTAATCGGTGCAAATCCACCTGCCATATCACCATAAAGAGTGCAATATCCAACAGCAAATTCACTTTTGTTGCCTGTTGTTAAAACAAGATGTCCAAATTTATTAGAAAGGGCCATTAAAATATTACCTCGAATACGTGCTTGTAAATTTTCTTCAGCAATATTTACTTTTTGTCCTAAAAATGACTTCTTTAGCGCTTGAACATAACTTTGATACACTTGTTTTATTGGTATTTCAATAAAATCGATTCCAAGATTCTTTGCTAATCTTTGCGCGTCTTCTCTTGTTCCTTTCGATGTATGCTGCGATGGCATAGAGACACCTAAAACATTTTCTTTGCCAATTGCATCACTTGCAATTGTAGCAACCAAAGCAGAATCAATCCCACCACTAATTCCAAGAGTAATCTTTTTAAACCCATTTTTAATAATATAATCACGCGTTCCACAAACAAGGGCATTATAAATTTCTTCGTTTACACTTATTCTTTTCTTTTTCTTTGACTTAATAAAAACCTTTTCTGTAGATACATCTTGCTTAAGCACGCATATTTTTACATTCTTAGAAATTTTCTTTTCTTTAGCTTCAATATCAACAACAATTAAATCATCTTTAAACTGTCGTCCCTCTGCTAAAACCTCCCCTTTAGGGCTAACAACAACACTCGATCCATCAAAAACAAGCTCATCTTGTCCACCAACAAGATTACAACAACAAACAAATGCTTTTACTTGTTTTGCCCGCTTAACAAGAAGAGATCGACGCTCAATGGTTTTGCCGCAACAATATGGAGAAGCCGAAAGATTTAAAAGTATTTGTGAACCATCTTTAACTTGTTTAGCAGACAACCCTTTTTCTTCCCAAATGTCTTCACAAATACTTATGCCAAAACGAATTCCATCCAAAGAAAAAATAGGATTCTTTTCCCCTTTAAAAAAATAACGCTTTTCATCAAAAACTCCATAATTAGGAAGACATTCTTTTGCATAAACACCCTTAATCTTTCCACTAGAAATAACAGCAGCAGAATTATAAAGTTTTTTATTACGTTTACGATCCACAAACCCAACAACAACAATAATATCTTTTATTTTTGAAGCAAGACTGTGGAGTACCTTTATATTATCATCAACAAAATGTTTTTTAAAAAGCAAGTCCTCCGGTGGATAACCTGTGATACTAAGCTCTGGAAAAACAACCACGTCAGCGTCTACCTGCTTAGCGGTTTCCACAAAACTCAAAATCTCCTTGGCATTCTGATAAAGATCGCCAACAATTGTATTCATTTGTGCAAGTGCGATTCTTATTTTTTTCATTTTTTTGCCTACTTTTTATACAATAAATTTCAAAAAAACTTAAAGATTCCAAAGCCTTCAATATCAACATACTTTTTAAAAAAAATCATAAATCTTTCCTAAAATTAAAGCATAAACAACATCTCAGCATAAGATGGAAGCGGCCAAATATCTGACGGAACTAATCCTTCAAGAGTATCAATTGGCTGACGTAATCTTTCCATTGCTTGTTTTGTCTTAACGCCATCCTTTTTTGCAATAATTGCCTCTAATTTATCCACATTAACCAAAGCCATCTCCACTTGCCTTGTAATTTCCTTAAGTAATTTACGAGACGCTGTTGACTTTGTTTTATTTACAGACTCAACTGATCGAATTGTTTCAGCTAATTGATTTTGATATTCAATAGCAACTGGCAAAATCATAGTTTTTGCCATATCCGCTGCAAGTCGCCCTTCAAAATCTAGAATCGTCTCATATATTGCCTTATACACTTCATAACGAGAAGCTAACTCTTTTCTAGTTAAAACTTTCTGTCTTTCAAACAAAGCTGGAATCTCAGGTTTCTTTAAAATCTCCAAAGCTTCTGACGTATTCTTTAAGTTCGAAAGACCTCTTTTCTTAGCCTCCTTAACCCAATCTTCTGTATAATTATCTCCATTAAAGATAACTCGTTTATGCTCTTTAATAATACTCTTTAAAAGATTCTGAACAGATACATTAAAATCTTTTTTATCTTTTTCTAACGTTTCACACATTTCATCTAAAACATCAGCAACAATCGTATTTAAAACAATGTTTGGTCCGGCCAAATTTGTATTAGAACCTACCGCACGAAATTCAAACTTAGCACCTGTAAATGCAAAAGGAGACGTTCTATTGCGATCTGTTACGTCTCTTGGCAACATTGGCAAAGAATCTACCCCAATTTCTAAGACACCACCTTTTTTAGATGTTCTTGCACCACCTTTTTCAATCTGCTCAATAATATCTGTAAGCTGATCACCTAAAAAGATAGATATAATAGCAGGCGGTGCTTCGTGAGAACCAAGTCTGTGATCATTTCCTGCCGATGCGATAGAAACACGCAACAGTTCTGCGTACTTATCAACAGCCTTAATTACAGCACAAAGCACAACTAAAAATTTTGCATTATCATGAGGATTATCCCCTGGAGCAAGCCAGTTTTTTCCATCAGGCCCAACAATAGCCCAATTATTGTGCTTACCAGAACCATTGATTCCAGCAAAAGGTTTTTCATGAAGAAGACAAACAAAGCCATGCTTCTCTGCAACCTTTTGAGCAATTTCCATACAAATCATATTATGATCAACAGCTAAATTAAGACTTTCAAAAACTGGAGCTAACTCATACTGCGCTGGCGCAACTTCATTGTGTCGAGTCTTTGCAGGAATACCCATTCTCCACATCTCTCGATCAAATTCTTCCATAAAACCCATAATCCGAGTTTTAATAGCTCCAAAATAATGATCTGACATCTGCTGATGCTTGGCTGGCTCTTTACCAAAAAGAGTGCGCCCTGTCTGAACAAGGTCGATTCTTTGATAATAATAGTCTCTATCGATTAAGAAGTATTCTTGTTCACCCCCAAGCGTCGCATACGATTGTTTTCCTTTTGAACTAATACCGAACAGCTCTCCTAGACGACAAACTTGCTTTGACAAAGCTTTCATAGAACGCAACAAAGGCGTCTTTTTATCCAATGATTCACCATGCCATCCAACAAAATACGTTGGAATACAAAGCGTTGCACTCTCAGGCCCTTCTTTAATAAAAGCAGGGCTTGTTGGATCCCATCCAGTATAGCCACGTGCTTCAAATGTTGCACGAAGACCACCTGATGGAAAACTAGAAGCATCTGGCTCACCTTGAGTTAATTCCTTTCCAGAAAACTTTAAAATAACTCCCCCCTCACCATCTGGAGTAATAAAAGAATCATGTTTTTCTGCTGTTGTTCCTGTCAAAGGCTGAAACCAATGTGTAAAATGAGTCGCTCCCTTGGAAACAGCCCACGTCTTCATCGCATCAGCCACTTCGTCTGCAATCGACGAATCAAGAGTTCCCCCTTGTCTAATTGTTACACTTAAAGATTTATACGCTTTTTCAGATAAATAATTGCGCATCACTTTAAGACTAAATACATTTTCACCGTAAAAATCTGCTACCGTCTCAACATTTTTCTTAGATCTTGCTTTCATGCATTCCTCCTATTTAATATTCTAAGATTCAAATCCTCTGCCATCTCTTCCCTATAAATATATCAGTCTTTTAAAACTTTCTTTTCTACAAAAAACAAAAAAAGTCACTACCAAGCTACTCAAGAAACTTACTTATCCTATCGCTTCGCTTCCTTCTTCTTCTGTCCGAATGCGGATACATCGAGGCAAATCTAAAACAAAAATCTTTCCATCTCCAATATTGCCAGTTTTTGCACCCTTAATAATCGCCTGGACTGTTGGCTCAGCATACTCTTTGTTAACTGCGATTTCAAGTCGAACTTTTTTGAGCAAATTAACTTCGTGAACGATTCCACGATAAGTCTCACTATACCCTTTTTGCTGACCGCAGCCAAGAACATTCATAATAGTCATTTTATGGACATCCGCTTCAAATAACGACTTTTTAACATCTGGCAATTTGTGTGGTTGAATCATTGCAATGATTAACTTCATGATATTTTCCTCCATTAACATAAGATTGTTTTATTGTGTTGTAAAGATCTGAAATCCTGTATAAGACTCCATTCCATGTTCACCGATGTCTAAACCTTTAAGCTCTTCTTCTTCGCTAACACGCAAACCAATTGTTGCGTCAATAAGCTTAAAAATAATTCCCATCGTAACACCGACAAAACCAACCACAGCAAGAACTCCCAATGCTTGAATGCCAAGCTGAGTTAAGCCTCCTCCATAAAACAATCCATTAGTGGAAACACCTAAAGCTGCCTTACCAAAAAGTCCAACTGACAAAGTTCCCCAAATGCCATTTATGCCATGAACGGGAAAAGCTCCCACAGGATCATCAATGCGAAACTTATCTAAAAGAACAACCCCCAAAACAACCAAAACACCTCCAACACCGCCAATCACAATAGCTGCCCAAGGATCAATGAAAGCACAAGGAGCTGTAACAGCTACAAGACCCGCCAAAGCACCATTCATAGCCATAGAGAGATCTGGTTTTCCAAACATTCTCCAAACAACCAGCATAGCCACAATGCCTCCAGCTGCTGCTGCTAAATTCGTGTTAATTGCAATTCGTGCAATTAAACTACCATCTCCAACGCCTAGTGTTGACCCTGGATTAAATCCAAACCATCCAAACCATAAAATGAAAACACCCAAAGCTGCCAGCGGAATATTATGACCCGCAATAGCATTAACGCTTCCATCTGTATTATATTTTCCAATGCGTGATTTTAAAATTATGGTTCCAATCAGTGCTGCAACACCCCCAACAGTATGAACAACCGTTGAACCGGCAAAATCTGCAAAACCAAAATTAGCCAACCATCCACCACCCCAAATCCAATGACCAACAATTGGATAAATAAAAGCAGAAATTAAAAACGAATATATCAAATAAGCTTGAAATTTCATGCGTTCAGCCATGCCGCCTGCCACAATCGTTGCAGCTGCTCCACAAAACACAGCCTGAAACAACCAGAACGCATACAGGGGAACATCCGCTGCAGATTCAGCACCAACCAAAAACCATCCGCTTGTTCCCATGAAACTATTTCCAACACCAAACATAATGGCATATCCAAAGATAAAAAACCCTAAAGATGCCATACAAAAATCTAAAAAATTCTTTGTCAAAATATTGCAAGTATTTTTGGCCCGTATAAAACCGGCCTCAACCATGCCAAATCCTGCCTGCATAAAAAACACTAAAAAAGATGCAATGAGCACCCACATGGTGTCAATGCCTGTACGAATACTAATTAAATCACTTGGGTTCATTTCCGCCCTCCTTGTTTTGGAGGATTTTCTTAAAAAAGAAAATCCTCAAGTTAAAGCCTAAACACACCATCAGTGGCTCTTCTTGAGGACGTCATTGCCCAGTTTAAAACAAAAAAGCCCAACCTTTCTCCTATGCTTCTCGTTGGAAAAATGTTGGACATCCTTGCCCAAATAAAAAACCCTCTCAACCTTTCATTAGATCAAGAGGACTCCTTTGCCCTATTACTGATCTAAATATACAACATTCTAAAAAAATGTCAAGTGCAAAAAATCAAGATTTTTTCTGAAGCTCATCCATCAAAACAATAGACTCTGCAATTTCTTTCATTGTCTTACAAGAATTCATGCTCTTTTTATGAATCACTTTATGCGCCTCTTCTTCAGCCAGTCCTTGCATGCGCATCAAGATCCCCTTAGCCCGCTCAACAAGCTTACGAGTTTCAAGCGCTTCTTTAGCTTTAACAGTCTCCTCAACAAGCTTAGTGTTTTCAATAGCAATCGCTGCCTGATTTGAAACCATTTGAAGAACGCTAATCTCTTCTTGCGAAAAAACATGCGGTCTTTTTGTATAAATATTGATAACACCAATCACGCGATCTTTAACAATCATAGGCACCGACAACATTGAACTTAAATGTTCTTTTTCTGCAAGATTTCGATACGCATACTTCTCTTCCATGCGTACATCAAAATACATTTTAGCTTTTTTTGCCTTAACAGCTTCTCCGCTTAATGATTTTGATACTTTTACATTAGGCTTTTTCTTATAATCTTCACTTAAAGACTGCGTTGCCTTAATCGAAAGCTCCTGCTTCTTTTCATCTAAAAGCATAACCGAACAAATTTTAGAATCTAGCATTTCTGCCGTAACAACAACAATCAAACTCAAAATTTCATCTAAATAGCTTTCCGAAGTAATCGACTGACTCACCTTCATTAATTTATCAAATTGAATAGCCTTTTTCTTTGTCTCAGCATACAGCCTAGCATTCTCAATAACTCCGCTAACTTGTTTTGCAATAGTAGAAATTAAGCTAACAATACTCAGCGGAAAATCATATACCCTTTTATGCTGTGCATTGATAACACCGATGGCAGACCCTTTATGCAAAATAGGAATCGAAAGAAAAGCTTCATATTGATCTTCAGGAAGAACATCAAAATTCTTAAAACGAGAATCCTTGTACGCATTCTCCTTAATCTGGACTGTTTTATTCTCCTTAGCAACCCAACCTGTAATACCTTCGCCTACCTTTAAAGTAATAGCACCAAGTTCTTTTTTATGAGGCGTTTTTGAAGCCATTAAAGTCAAAATCCTTCTTTTATTATCAAAAAGATAAATAAAAACAGAATCTACTTTTGTAATCGTATTAATAATTTTAACAACTTCACCCAAAACAAAGCTTAAATCTAGATCGGAACTTGTCAAATCAACAATTTTACTCAAAATCTCTATCTGCCGAGCCTGAGTGATTGCTGTTTTACCAGATTTCTTTATTTTTCTTTTTTCAACCATAATGATTCCAAGAATATTAATATCAACAACTTATCGCATATTTTAACATAAAAAAACAAAACTTCCAATTCCTTTAAAAACACGCTAAAATATTAATATGCAAAAAAAGATTTTAATTATTGATGATGACCCCGTCCAGACAAAACTTTTAGAAACAAAACTTCCTGAAAATGGATATCTTTTTTTATCAGCTACCAAAGCAGCTGTCGGCCTTCAAATGGCTATAAATAAACACCCAGATTTAATTATTTTAGATGTTATGATGCCTATCATCAACGGCTATAATCTCTGTCAACTTCTTAAGAACGACCCTACACATAAAAATATTCCAATCATTCTTCTAACTTCTCGCGATAAAGAAAAAGACATCGAGATTGGTCGCAATGTCGGGGCAGACGCCTACCTTATAAAACCAGTCAGCATCTCTTCTTTGTTAGAAAAAATAAAAGAACTTCTAAAAAACTAACTAATGTCATTAACCCCAACACGTTTCACGTGTGGGGTAAATTCGCACAGCACCTTGCATTCACTTTATTCCGCAAGACTGCGTACTTATTTAAAAACTTTCGGCACCCACAATCCTACATAATAAGTCACAATAATAACAAGAATCGCAATCACCAAATGCTCTGCAATAGCCTTTGCAGGATTTGCTTTATCTTTCTTCGCAATATAATAACTAAACAATCCTAAAACAAGCAATCCCCATCCAATACTTACAAAAATCGCTGTTAACGTCTCAAGAAAAATAATAGGCAGAACAAAAATCATAGAAAAGAAAAACTTAACTACAAAAGTCGATATTGTCGCTTCCCAAATTTCTCTTGCGCTATGAACGCCTTCCGCCTCTTCAGAAAGATGAATTCCAAGAGCATCTGAAAATGCATCAGCAATCGCAATTGTTAAAATCCCACCAACAACAACCATCTTAGACCCTGTTCCCGAATAAAGACCAACAATTAACCCCAAAGTCGTGATAATTCCTGAACTAAGCCCGAAACTAAAACCTTTTTGAATGGAATGATTCATTTCTTTTTTTCTTTTTTTCTTTATTTTCTATCAAAAAATGGATTCTTTGATGTTGCGCTTAATGGAATTGCATAGGCAATCTTAACGTCTTTTCCAAGAATTCCCATTTCAAGAGCTGCCTGTCCGACACTATACATAATACGATTATCAATACGATGATCCATAGCTACGCTAACTGCAGAACCAATTGCAATACCTAGGTCTCCTATATTAAAAACGCATGGAATATTCTTATGCTCATCTTTTTGTGCGCAATCTTTAAAACCACACATGCCACACTTCTTTAAACCCATCGGCTTAATCGTTGTGCCAGCTAAGATCATAATAGAAGAATTTAAAATATTTTGCGCGTCTCTTAAAAATCCAGGAGCATCATATTTTTCGCCCATTTCATTTATTTTTTTAGAAAGAATTTCAATGTCTTTACGCTCTGCAATCTTAAAAACAAAAGTATCCGCCCCTTTTCCCTTAGGAGCCGTACGTGCAGCTATGATCATTTTTTGTGCGACATCTTTAAGTGATTGTTCTTTTATTTCATTTTCTTCAATCATGCACCCTCCCCTTTAAGAAATAACATCTTTATGCTATCACAAAGAAAAGCTGTTTTCTATAGACAAGCACGCAATCTTACAAATTTATCTGCTAACAAACAAATGCAATATTCATAAATTACTGAGCAAATTTACCCAAAAAACACAAACAATACAAAATTTTCTTCTATTTTCCTCTTGGTCTTTTTGCATTCAAAGTGTACAATAAAAACCGTTATGGACAAAACAAATATTACAATTATTGGAGCTGGAATTTGCGGTCTTGCCACAAGCTTCATCTTATCGCAAAAATATAAAGATATCTTTGTCGTTGAACAACGCGATTCTTTTGGACGCGAAACATCTTCTCGTAATTCTGAGGTTATCCACGCCGGAATTTACTATCCAAAAAATTCTCTCAAAGCAAATCTGTGTATTAAAGGAAAAACACTACTTTATGATTTATGCAAAAAACATAATATCCCTCACCAACAACTTGGAAAAATCCTGGTCGCTTGTGATAACGCAGAAGAGAAAACAATTGAAGGCATTCAAAGAAATGCAGCTGAAAATGGCGTCAACAATCTTCGTTTTCTCAAAAAAGGTGAACTTGACACTTTAGAGCCAGATATAAAAGCACAAAAGGCACTCCTATGTCCCGACACGGGTATCGTTGACTCACATAAGCTTATGCACTTTTTTTCTGAAAAATCTAAAAACAACAACGTTGAATTTGCTTATAGCATAAAAGTTATCAACATCACAAAAAAAGACTCTGAATACGAAATTACCGTCAAAGAGCCATCTGGTGAACTTTTTTCTTTTAAAACAAATATTATTATTAACGCTGGTGGATTCTATGCCGATGAAATTGCTTCAATGGCAGGCATTGATATTGAAAAAAATAAATACAAAATTCATTACAGCAAAGGTCAATATTTTCGCATTAGCCATCCTAAAAAATTTAAAATTAATCATCTCATCTATCCACCGCCAAGCACTACCGATTTAGGCATTCATATCACTCCAGACTTAGCTGGAGGGCTTCGCCTTGGACCAGATGCAGCCTTTGTTGATACGATTGATTATGCCATCAACGAACAAGATAAAGAAAAATTCGCAACGTCTGTTTCTCGATTTCTTAAAGACCTATCAATCGATGATCTCGTACCCGATACATGTGGCATTCGAGCAAAGCTCCAAGCACCAACAGAAAACTTTAGAGATTTTGTTGTCACTCATGAAAAAGACAAAGGACTTGAAGGTTTTATTAATTTACTCGGAATTGAATCGCCAGGCCTAACGTCTTGCCTAGCCATTGCTGAAATGATAAAAGACCTTTTACAGCCTTTCGATAATCATTGAAACTCCACCGCCACCACCAAAACAAATACTCATTAATCCAATCTTTTTATTTTGATCTTCTAAAGCATACAAAAGGGTTGTAAGAATTCTTGTCGCTGTTGAGCCTAAGGGATGTCCTAACGCAATATCTCCACCAAAAATATTAAATTTTGCATCTTCAATGTTCAATCTTTCTTTTGTCAAAACAGCTTGCGATGCAAACGACTCTCCAATTTCAAAAAGATCGATATCATTTCTTTTCAAATTACATTTCTCAAGACATTTCTCTGCTGCTTTAATAGCGCCTAAAAAAGAATCTTTAGGATCAATAGCAACAGATGAATAGCCTAAGATCTTCGCTTTAGGTTTAAGCTCGTATTTCTTCATAGCTTGTTCGTCTGCCAATAAAATAATCGCTGCAGCATCTGCAGCGGATGATGCATTGCCAGGCGTAACAGTTCCATCCTCTTTAAAAGAACTCGGAAGTCTCTGCATCTTTTCTAAACTAATATTCTTTCTTGCACGCTCATCTTTTGAAAAAATTTCACCATTTTCTTTTTTAATACCAACAATTTCTTGATCAAACTTTCCTTGAAGCTGTGCCTGCAATGCTTTTTGATGACTTTCAAAAGCAAGCTTATCTTGTGCTTCTCGTGAAATGTTAAATTCTTTAGCTAAATTTTCCGCCAACTCTCCCATATGAGAATCTGCCATCACACACCAAAGCCCATCAGAAAGAAGACTCTCTATCGGCTCTTGTTCTCTTTTAATAATTTGAGGATTATGCGTTGCGCTCTCTGCTCCTCCAGCTAAAACCAAATTAGCTTCGCCGCTTAATATAGCTTGAACTCCAACAATAACAGACTGAAGACCAGAACCACAAACACTGTTAATTGTAAAAGCGGGAATATTGATATTCAAATCAGATAAAAAAACAGCATGACGAGCCATATTTTGACCTGTTCCAGCTGAAACCGCATGCCCTAAAACAACTTGATCAATACCTTTCTTAATTTTAGGATAGCGCCTGCAAATTTCATCAATGACAAATCCAGCAAGCTGTGCAGCCGAAAAAGTTTTTAGACTTTTATGCGTACTACCAATAGGGGTGCGCACACCGTCAACAATATAAATAAAATTTAAAATTTGATTGGAAGCCATTTGGTTAGAGAAACAACCGTAGTTTCGTCTGGGGTTAGTTTATATCTTTTATTATTAATAACAATAAAGATTTCCGCTGGACCCTGCAAAGAAATCCGTTTTAAAAGTTCCGACTTAACAGTAATTTCTTCTCTTGTAATTTTAATATTAAGCCAAATATCCCGATAACGAACAGAAAACTTCATCTTTTTCCATTTTTCTGGAAGCTTAGGATTAAGAGAAATTTGGGTATCTTGAACACTCAATCCAGCGAAACATCGCATTACCAAATCAATCGTACCTGCCATAACACCACAATGAATACCTTCCTGCGTTGTACCGCCCTGACTATCATAGATGTCACTCTTAAGAGCATCTTGAAAATGCTCCATAGCTAACTCTTCATAGTCAACACGTTCGGCTAAATACGCATGAACAACACGGCTTAACGTTGAGCCATGAGACGTACGTTTAACATAATAATCATAATTCTTTCGAAAAATATCTTTTGAAATAGGATATCCCAACTTCTTAAAAATTGCTCGAACTTCTTCATCATTAAGAAGATAAAACGTCATTAAAGTATCCGCTTGCTTCGCTACTTTATAATTATCAGGAGAAGATCCTTCCGCCTTTAAAATCCGATCAATACGATGAATATTATCATATTTTTCACGATACTCATCCCAATCCAATTCCTTAAGATCCATGTACCCTTCAAACTGATGAATAATCCCATCTTTCCCCATCGGGATAGTCATTTTCGTCGTAATATCTCGCCACCGCTCTACTTCCTCAGCAGAAACTTCAATTTTTAAAAGAAGGGCTTGTCTATCCTCTTCACTCATTGAATCAAGCAAAAATAATGCTTTTTCTAAAATCCAAACAACTAAAATATTTGTATATGCATTATTCTTAACTCCTGGTTTTTCTGAACCTGGAAGTTTCTCGTGAAATTCATCCGGCCCCATAACACCTTCAATACAATATCTTTTTGTTGATTCATCAAAGGTTGTAATGCTAGACCAAAAATGAGAAATTTCTAAAATCATTTCAGCCCCATAACGAGCAAGAAAATCACTATCTCCAGAAGTGTAATAATATGTCCACACATTATAAGCAATAGCAATCGAAACATGTCTTTGTAGACAACTGTTATCTGGTCCCCATTTTCCAGATAACGGATTCAAATGAACAACCTGTGTTGTCTCATTTCCAGAAGAAGCGCTTTGCCATGGATACATAGCTCCTTTATATCCATTTTCTCTAGCATATTCCTTTGCGGCCGATAGTCGACGATATCGATACATTAAAAGTGCCCGCGTAATTTCTGGAGCCTTTAAATTGTAAAAAGGATAGACGTATAATTCATCCCAAAAAATATGTCCACGATACGCCTCTCCATGAAGCCCTCTCGCCGGAAGACCAGCATCAATTTCTTCATTATAAGTCGAAGCAACTTGAAGTGAATGAAATGTATGTAATCGCAATGCCAACTGACTAAAATCATCACCCTCAATCTCGATATCAAACTTTTTCCATAAAGCACGCCATTTGGCAACATGTGGCTTATAAAGACTATCAAAATTCTCTATTTTTGAAACAGCCTCTTGTGCCATTGCACAGCTATCCACAACACCATGATCTCGAGATGTGTACAAGCTCATGACTTTGTCGATGGTATATCTTTTCCCTTTTTCAACATCAATAATAAATTCTTTAACTGCACGCTCACGTCCATGAGTTAAAACATTCATTTTAGGATTAATTTTCTCACCCTCACAAAAAACAACTGTTCGTACCGCCTCAGTAATTTCAATCTTAGATTGATTTGTCTGCATCTGCAAAAAAATACCGTCCTGCCCAAAACACCCTAAAGATTTCGGCTCTAGATGTTTTGAATTAAGCTGCTTATATCTTTCAACTCCAGCATTAATAATTTGCCCATCGATCCCGCTTCGAATTGTTATTTTGCCACTATAATTTTCAGGAGTAATTGTACATCTAAGAGCTGCATAATGAGGATTAGCCATACTAACGAGACGATAGTTGTCCATCGTCGTGATTCGTCCTTTTTCATCTTGCCAACGTACGCGTCGAGACAAAACCCCTTTACGCATATTTAAAGTCATTTTCCACGAAAGAATTTTTACTTTTAAACGATCAAACCAAGGACCATTCTCAATGCGAATATTAAGCATCAACCAATTAGGACAATTTACAAAATCTTCATTAGCAACTTTTTTTCCCGAAACATCCGTTATAAGCTCATTATAGACGCCTGCAATATACGTACCTGGATAATGCACTTTTGTTGCTGAGGTTTCCGGAGCAGCACCACGCGTTCCAAAATAACCATTTCCAAGAGTACAAAGGGCTTCTCTTAGATTTTCTTCTTCTGGAACAAACTTATCGTATATTAATTTCCACGTATTCATAAATAATTAAGTAATTTGAATAAATGTTTCTAAAACTTCCTTAACGTCTTGTGGATTCTTGACAATATACTCAGCTTCAGTTTCTCTTTCAGCCGTAGCAACCAAAATCCCAAAACCTTTTTCCTTTAATGCTCTAAACGCATCTTCGTCCGTTGTATCATCCCCCAAATAAACAGGTAAAATATCTTTCTGTTCTTTTTCAAAAATACTAAGAATCCAATCAACAGCTTTTCCTTTATGCCAATCTATTTTAGGGCGAATTTCAAAAACTTTTTTACCACTTGTTTTTCGAAGCTGCGGATATTGACTTAAAACACCATCAACCTCTTGCTCAAACTTTGGAAAATCTTCATCAGAAACCAAACGATAATGCGCCGAAACCGTATACTTAACATTTTCAATTAAGGCACCCTTGATATCTTTTACTTTTTCGGCTAATTTCTGCTGAACTTCATCAATCACCGGCCGTATGGCCTGAGCCTCTTCATTAATTTTAACTTCTCCCAAAGGATCATTAATTTCAAATCCATGACTTCCTGCATAAAAAATACCGTCAATTTTAACCTTAGATCTAACATCATCTGTCGCACGCCCAGAAACAATCGCAACCTTAATCTTTTTGGATAATTTCTCAACAACTAAACGCATATCATCAGAAATAATGGCCAAATCTGGCGTTGCCACAATAGGGGTAAGCGTTCCATCATAATCTAAAAAAACAACTAACGTTTTTCCATGTAATCGAGCCTTAATCTCATCTAAACTTTCAAAAAACTTTCTCATTTCTTTATCTCCTCAAGCCATTCTTCAATTTTTTGAGCATTAACACCTTCAAAATGATTAACAACAATATCCGCTCCATTATTTTTCAAATCATCATCGTTGCCTTCACGAGCTACTCCTAAAACTAATGCAAAGCCCCCATTCTTTCCTGCCTGAACACCTGAAACTGCATCTTCAACCACAACAGCCCTATCTGGCGTGCATCCAACATTCTCACAAGCTGTCACAAAAATATCACCTTCAGGTTTTCCTTTTAACCCCATTTCAGCTGAAACAACGCCATCTACACGTGTTTCAAAAAGATCCTCTAATCCTGTTTTTTGCAAAATAAGCTGACAATTTTTACTTGAAGAAGCAACCCCTATATGAATACCATTAGCCTTTAGATCTTTCATTAAAGCCACAGCCGGATCAAAAACTTCAGCTCCCTTTTCCTCTAAAATACTTTTAAACTTAACATTTTTCTTATTTCCAAGACCACAGGCAGTTTCTTCCCCTGGAACATCAGTCGGATCTCCAAATGGAATATTAATCCCTCGGGATTCTAAGAAGCTCTCAACGCCTTTATAGCGAGGTTTGCCATCAACAAAAGGAAGATAATCTTTTTCGTGAGTAAATTCTTTAAAAAGCTCCTTGTCTCTTTGTTCTCTAAGCTTAAGATACTCATCAAACATTTGTTTCCAAGAAGCGGCATGAACTAAAGCTGTTTTTGTGATAACACCATCTAAATCAAAAATAACCGCATCGTAATTCTTCATTTCACGCTCTCTCTTTCTAAACCTTTATTTTTCTAACACTTAGGACTGTACTGCAGTAAATGCATTTTGTATTAGATATTATAAGCGATAAATCAGATATTGGCAAGCAATTCTCAGAAAGACAAGCTCTTGTGATCAATATTCTGCCGTCATAACGTAATCAACAAAAACAGCCAGAGTTTGAGGTCCTATTTTTCCATCTGGAGTAAGCCCTCTTAATTCTTGAAGCTTTCTGATCGCCTCAACTGTTTTTGGACCTAATTTTCCATCTATTTTCCCAGGATTAAACCCTTCTTTCACTAGAATTTCCTGAATAAAAGCCACATCAACTTCTCCATCAGAAACAAGACCTAAATTTGAAAAAGAATTCAATTCTTTCCAGGTTGCCTGATCCACATATCGGCTAACCTTGAGCCCCTGATCCTCTTGAAATCTTGCAATTGCCTCTCGAACCTTTGATCCCATTTTTCCATCTATTTTCCCACAAGAATATCCGTTGACCTTTAAAAGCTTCTGAGTTTGCTCAACTTTTTCATTAGGCATAAAAGGAATAATTTCCCCTATCAAAATCTTTTCTTCAGCCGCTTCTTTTTGAATAATGCCATAAATAAAATCACATCCCAAGAAATTTTGGATACAGATAAATAAAACTAGTAAAAATATTATTTTTTTCTTTAATCCCATTCTAGAAACAAACGGCTCCTATCTTTATAGAACAGGAGCCGACCTTATTAAATTTTATATTTTCTACAGAGTTAATTTTTCAATAGACTCTAAAAGATATTTAAAATCCACGGTCTTAACCGTAAAATCATCTGCTCCAGATTCCCTAGCCCTCCGAGCATCTACAGCCTCGAGCTTTCCTGTATAAATAATAATTTTTACCTCATCATTATCATTTTTAATTTTTCGACACACATCAAAACCGTTTTCATCTGGAAGCATGACATCTAAAATAATAACACATGGATTTTCTTGCTTTAAAATCTCTAAGCCCTCTTTTGCCGTTGAGGCAACAAATGTCTTGTACCCAACAGCCTCAAGATTTGCTTTTAATATTTTTTGGATGTCCAACTCATCTTCAATAACCAAAACTTTCTTTTCCATGTTTCTCTCCTAGTCTAATAATTTCTTTATTTTCTCCAACAGCTCTTCATAATCAAACGGCTTAAACATATAATCCTGCGCTCCAGCCTCTGCAGCTCTTTCTTTAAAACCTTCTGATGCTGTCGATGCCGTTAAAAACATAACAGGGATACTCTTAAAATTGTCATCTGCTTTAATTCTTTTACACACTTCAATTCCATTAAGCAAAGGAAGCGTAATATCCAAAAGAACGATATCTGGACGCTCATCTGCAATCATATCCAATGCCATTTGCCCATTAATCGCCGTCCTAACATCATATCCTTCTTTTTTAAGACGAAAGATGACAACCTTTAAAATATCCGGCTCATCATCTACAGCCAAAATCTTTTTAGACACGGCACCCTCCTGTTTATCAAACTCTATCTCTTTCTTCTTTCCTTTATTGGCAAAAGAAAGGAAAAGGCGCTACCTTTTCCATGTTCAGATTCTACCCAAATCCTCCCACCATGACCTTCAACAATTTTCTTTGAAATAGCAAGACCCAGCCCTGTGCTTCCTGTTTTTCTTTCCTTGCCCTTCTTTAGCTGACCAAACGTTTGAAAAAGTCTATCAAAATCTTCTTCTTTGATTCCTTCTCCTTGATCGACGATAGAAATCTGAACGGTATTATGTTCATGCAATGTTTTCATAGTAATTGGCTTGCCACCTGCGTACTTAATAGCATTACTTAATAAGTTTGTCACAACTTGCGTAACGCGATCACGATCCATGCTCACCTTTGGAAGGCTACCATCTAAATCAAGCTTTAAATCAGCTCCTTCTTTCTGTGCCACTTTTTCCATAGTTTGAGCTACTTCCTCAACCAATAGATTAATGTCATCAGGCACGAAATCAAGAATCATTTGCTGAGCCTCCAATTTCTGAAAATCCAAAACATCGTTAATAAGGCGGGAAAGCCTGTCGACATTTCTCTTTGCGACAGATAAAAACTCTGCTTGATCCTTATTAATTTCCCCTGTAACGCCATCAGCGACAATAGAAATACCTTCTTTAATGGCAGTCAAAGGGGTACGTAGTTCGTGAGAAACAACAGAGATAAATTCACTTTTCATGCGCATTGCATCTTTAGCTTTGTCTTCTGCTTGTTTACGCGCCGTGATGTCTTCTTTAACAGCTAAAAAATGCGTCATCTCTCCGTCGTCGCTTCTAACGGCTGAAATAGAGGCGGTTTCCCAGTACTCTTCGCCATCTTTCTTCTTATTACAAAATTCCCCTCGCCACTCATTGCCACCTCTGATTGTGTCCCACAGCTCTTTATAAAACTCTTGAGGTTGATCTCCTGACTTTAAAATTCGCGGATTTTGCCCTAGGGCCTCTTCAATCGAATAGCCCGTAAGCTGACAAAACTTAGGATTCACGTACTCAATGTTTCCCTCTAAATCAGTAATAACAACCGTACTTGGACTTTGCTCAACAGCACGAGATAATTTTACAAGTTCATTCTGAAATTCTTTAATCTTTGTAATATCAGTTCCGACGCAAAGAATCTCACTTCTTTTTTCATCTTTTGAATCTGAAACCACCCTGTTAGACCATCTTACCCAAACACGTTGACCATCTTTGCAAATATTTTCATTCTCATTAGATTCATACTTTACTGGATTCTCTAAAATATTTAAAACCATCTCGCTTAAATCGCGCCCAGAGGCATCTTGCTTAGACAAAACAGTTCCGATGATATGCTTGCCTAAAACTTCGTCTTGCGTAAAACCAAAGAATTTTTCTGCATATTCATTAAAAAAAGTGATCTCACCTCGATCATTCAATCGCAAAATAATACTATTTGCATTTTGAACTAAATGACGATATTTTTCTTCACTTTCAGATAAATCTTCCTCAGCCTTTTTTCTTTCTGTGATATCTTCAAAGCTTTCAATGCCTCCTACCGTATTGCCATTAAAATCTCGAAGTAGGTCACAATTTTTTGCAATGATTCTGATTTGTCCATCTTTTCTTTTTATATAACATTCTCTGTTTGCAATAGGTTTTTTAAGGCTTCCTGAAAAAAGACCGCATGTTTCTGTGCAGGGATAGTCAGCAAACAAAAGGCACTGTTTCCCAATCACTTCTTCTGATTTATACCCTGTCAGCTCTTCTGCTTTCTGGTTCCACTTCGTAACATTTCTATTGGTGTCAACCGTAAAAATCGCGCTCGGACTAAGTTCAAAAATCTGTTCAGCGGATTCTTTGGCCGCAACAATTTCTTCTTGAAACTTTTCTAATCGTTCTGTTTTATCAGAAAGCTCAGAATAAAGAGCCTTAATTGCATCATTTGTTTTTTCCAAACCCCAAGCTTTTTCTTTTAAAGCCTCTTGCGCTTCTTTGAGAACTTTTTCTGCTCTTTTATTCTGTGTAAAATTTCGAGCGATCGTAGATGCCCCTATAACCTTACCGCCTTTGTCTAGAATCGGCGAAACGCTCAAAGAAACATCTATCATGCGACCGTCTTTACAGCGGCGAATGGTCTCCAGCCGTTCAACAGCCTCCCCTTTTTTTATTCTTTCTAAAATATTTTTTACTTCGTCCTTCCGATCATCAGGAATGAGCATGTTAATAGATTTTCCTTGAACCTCTTTCTTTTGATAACCATATATTTTTTCCGCCCCTTTATTCCAATCTAAAACATACCCTTCAATTGTTTTTCCGATAATAGCGTCTTCCGATGAAGAAACAATAGCAGCCAAGCGAACTGCATTTTTAGCAGATTTATTTGCAATTAATACACCAATAAAGGCAACTGTTACTAAAATAATAAGAAATGAAAAAAGAATAATACCGAAAAACGAATACATCTCCATACGCCCTCGAGAAATCAGCATAACAACAGACCATCCCTGGACATCTATCGGATGGCTAAAAACAAAAAAAGACTTATTTTGAAACTTAACGATTTCACCATTATTAACTTTTTTCTTTAAAATCGCTTCAAAAGGTCCTGGACCAAACTGTTTTGTTGCAACAAGAATTTTTTCTTGATTTAAATCAAGAGGCCACAAAGACTTTAAAACCTTTTTAGGATTGCTTGACAAAAAAATAATCCCATTAGGATCCACTAAAAAACACAAATCAAATTTCGAAAAATCTTTAGCCAAAGAATCAACTTCTCTCTTCATCACGACAATGCCTATAACATTGCCCATCTTATCCCAAGCAGGAAACGAAGAATAAAATCCTCGTTTTTTCGAGGTTACGCCATAAGCAAAATACCGCCCAAGTTCTCCGTTTCTTGCCGCTTTAAAATACGGACGAAATTTATAATTCTTTCCAACAAAACTGTCCAAACTTTCATGATTTGAAGAGGCAATCGTC